>JAHELO010000150.1 GCA_024644145.1 Christiangramia sp. | reverse complement strand
ATAAATATGATAATTCTAAGGCACTAACACTTGCTGAAACTTTGGACGAAGCTACTGAAAGGTTTTTGAATGAAGGAAGATCTCCTTCGAGAAAGGTAAATGAACTGGATAACAGAGGTAGCCATTTTTACCTTGCACTATACTGGGCAGAAGCACTTTCAAAACAAACCAGTAATAAAGACTTGAATATTTATTTTGGCAAAATTGCTCAAATGATGGAAGATAATAAGGAGCAGATTCTTCAGGACCTAATAGATGCACAGGGATCGCCAGTAGAAATTGGCGGCTATTATAAACCGGAAGAAGATCTTACTAAAAAGGCAATGCGTCCAAGCTCAAAATTAAATGAGATACTTGCAACCAATGCCTAATATTCTATAAAATTGATTCTAAAAGCCCTGGTCTCCAGGGCTTTTTTATTTGTTCAGTTTTACGATATGTGCACGTTCCATGAACATATCCTGGAGCCTTTCCATTTTAGGTTCCATTTTTTCAGCAAAAATTAAATACTGACATTTACTAATGCTCAGAGGAATCCTTACCACATCATTAAAGTTGCTTATTTTAGAGAGAAATTCAGCATCTTCAAGAATAAAAAGCTGTAATTGCCCAAGATGAATACCTGTCATAGAGAACAATTTTCCTAATCGTTTTGGTGTGGCGATAACTATATCTACACCATAATAAATATCATCTTTCTGGTCGTCTATATTTTGTTCTTCATAAGCGCAATAGATACGCAGGTCCATTTCACCGGTAAACTCACTAAACCTTCGCTCAAGCTCTAAAGCAGATTCTTTGTCTTTAACGTATATAAGAGCCCTCGGTGAATCTTCGAAAGCTTTTGAATCCAGCTTTTGCAGAACACTAATGATCAATGCTGTAGTTTTTCCACTACCCGCCGGTGCAAGTGCATAGAGATCTGCACCGCTTTTTATTTTAGGCAGGATCTTTTTTTGAAGAGGGGTTGGACCCTCATATCCCAATTGATCCAGTGCTTCTTTAAGTGGCGGATTTAATTTTTTAAAAGACATACTAATTAAAATAATGGTGTTTAAAATATTAATCTAACTTAGGGTAAAGTTAAATCTACTTCAGGCAAAGGTGCGATTTTAATACGTGATAACCCGAATAAACCTCTATTACGTAGAAACTGCAATTCCTGAAATTTTATCCACACATATATATGAAGTGTAGTCTATTACAATTATTTAATCTTTCGTTAAACTACACCTTAAATTAGACCAGTTATGTCGGTTTACGGAAATTTGAAATATTTAGGAAAGGACACCGTGGATAAACCAAAACAGGAACATATAACTCTATTAAACCCTGGAACACCCATAATTTCTGAGCTATCTTCCGTAGACGCCTACCTTCCGTTTTTGAGAAGATTGTTCGGGATTTCAAATACTACCTCATTTAAAACAGGACGAAGAAATCAAAGACAATCTCTTCGGCTAATTAAAACTTAAACTATCAAAATGCCATACTTAATTATATTTTTAAAATAAACTTTGACACGCCGACTATTACAAATTATTCTTTTCTTCTTAATTCTTCCGTTTTCAGGAATGGCTCAGGAAATGTATACCTTAAATGGTGTGATAACCGATGCCTCAAGTAACGAAACTCTTATCGGGGTCAATTTAATTGTAGCGGATGCCAAAACGGGGGTGGTAACCAATGAATATGGTTACTATTCTATAAAACTACCTGAAGGTGAGCATATAATCGAAATTTCCTACCTGGGATTTCAAACCATTCAGGACACAATCCAACTATATGAAGATAAAAAACTGGATCTTCAGTTATTTGAAACTTCCCAAAACCTAGAGGAAGTTAAAATAACTAGCAGAAGTGAAGGTATAAGGATTAAAAAACCAGAAATGAGCATAAACAGGCTCTCAATGAACACGATCCGGCAGCGGCCGGTGGTTTTTGGAGAAGTTGATGTGATTAGGTCTTTATTATTACTTCCTGGAGTATCTAACGCCGGGGAAGGCTCGTCTGGCTTTAACGTTCGGGGAGGAGCGGTAGATCAAAATCTAATCTTGCTCGATGAGGCAACGATTTACAACTCATCTCACCTGTTTGGGTTATTCTCGGTTTTTAATCCAGATGCCATTAAAGATCTTAAGTTATATAAAGGTGGCATACCCGCTAATTATGGAGGCAGAATATCTTCTGTCCTGGATATTTATCAAAAGGATGGTAATAGTAAAAAATTTAAAATGCAGGGTGGTTTGGGAGTTATCTCCAGCCGATTATTAGCCGAAGGACCTATAATTAAAGAGAAAGGCTCTTTCCTTTTTGGTGGAAGGAGTTCTTATGCACATTTGTTTTTAAAATTAACTGATAATAATAACTCGGCATATTTTTACGACCTTAATACCAAGCTTACCTATAATATTGATAAACGCAACAAACTTCTTCTTTCCGGATACTTTGGGAGAGATGTATTTAAAATCAGTCAGAATTTTGAGAATACTTATGGAAATGCCATTCTTAACCTGCGATGGAACCATATTTTTTCTGATAATATCTTTACAAATCTTTCAATCATCTACAGTGATTATTATTATGGGCTTAATCTAAATTTTGTCGGCTTTAATTGGGACAGCGGCATCACTAACCTAAATTTAAAATATGATTTAGACCATTATATCAGTGAAAATTTAAGTTTAAAATATGGTATTCATAATACGTATTTCGCATTCAATCCTGGAGAGATCAAACCGAGCAGTGAGAATTCAGGAATAAACAATTTTAAACTTACCAATAAATATGCATTGGAAAATGCCCTATTCGTATCTGCAGAACATAAGTTAGCTGAAAATTTATCTGCGGAATATGGGCTTCGCTTCAGTAGTTTTTTCCGGTTAGGACAAAAGGAAATAAATATTTATGAAGATAATAATCCAGTGAAATATAACTCAGAAACTGAAATATATAGTGAAGCACCTATTCTTGAATTTCAAAAATCTTCTCGATCTGAAATTCTGAAGACCTATATGAACCTTGAACCGAGGTTTTCAGTTTCATATGCCATCGACGACCAACAATCCTTTAAGGCCAGTTATAACAGGATAACCCAATACCTCCATTTAATTTCGAATACCAGTTCCCCTACCCCATTAGATGTTTGGGCTCCAAGCGGATCATTTATTAAACCTCAGATTCTGGATCAATATGCAGTAGGTTATTTCAGAAACTTTAGGGAAAACAAATACTCCCTGGAGGCTGAAGTTTTTTATAAGAATATAGAAAATAGAATAGATTATTTAGATGGTGCCAACCTCATAGCAAATAATGCCATTGAGCGGGTTGTCCTTAATGGAGAATCCCGCGCTTATGGTTTGGAAGTTCTACTTAAAAAGAATCAAGGCAAGTTTACCGGATGGCTGGCTTATACCCTGGCGAAATCTGAACAACGAACTCCGGGAAGGAACTCAAACGAACCAGGGATCAATAATGGTAACTGGTATAATTCCAATTATGACAAACCACATGATTTGAGTATTACCGGAAGTTACAAATACAGCGAGAAGTGGACATTTAATGCCAATTTTATATTTCAAACAGGACTCAGTACTACTTATCCTAATGCGCAATATGAATATGAAGGGGTTACCATCCCCGTTTATGGCCAAAGAAATGGAGACAGATTACCTTCCTACCACAGGCTTGATTTATCAGCAAGTTTTTATCCAGGGCATCAAAAACCTAAGAGATATAAATCATACTGGAATTTTGGGATATACAATATATATAACAGAAAAAATGCCTACTCAATAAGCTTCAGGGAGAATAGCGATACTGGAAGAAATGAGGCTGTTAGATTATCCCTTTTCGGAATTATCCCTTCTGTCACTTATAATTTTAACTTCTAATGAAAAAATTGATTTTATATAATTTCCTGATAATCTATCTATTCTCGTCGTGTGAAGACGTGGTCCAGATTGATCTGGATCAAAGTGAACCCAGGCTAGTAATTGAAGCTTCAATTCTCTGGTACAAGAGTAGAGCGGGAAATATACAAACTATAAAAATTTCAGAAACTACTGCTTTTTATTCTGAAGCATCAAGGGTGGTTGAAAATGCGAGTGTAAAGGTCTTTGGGGAAAATGAAGAAGAACATAATTTTATTTTCCAGGAGACCGGCTTATATATGAATAACACCTTTAATCCTGTTTTAAATTCAACATATACCCTGGTGGTTCAATACGAAGACCAATTATTTACAGCAACAGAGAAATTCATACCCGTAACGTCTTTAGATCGTATTGAACAGAGCAACTCTGGTGGATTTTCCGGGGAGGATATAGAAATAAAAGCCTTTTATACAGATCCAGAAGCTGAGGAAAATTACTACCTGTTTAAATTCAGGAATGAAAATGTAACTCTGGAAATTTACGAAGATGAATTTACGAATGGTAATCAGATTTTTGGATATTACTCAGATGACGCAATTGAAATTGGAGATCAAATTGATATTCAGTTACAGGGAATATCGAGGAACTATTTCGAATATCTTTTTATATTGCGTTCACAAATAGGTTCTAATGACGGAGGCCCATTTGAAACTATGCCGGCAACGGTAAAAGGAAATATAGTAAATCAAAGTAACCCGGATAATTATCCGTTAGGGTATTTTAGATTGTCTGAGGTAGATTCAATCCTCTATACAGTACAGTAATGAAACATACAAACAGAGAAATACTTACCAAAGGAATAAAATATCTTGCAGGTGCCTTGCCTTTAGCATTAATAGGTCCATCCATACTTTACAGTGCATTTAATAATCAGGATAATCCCTGGTATCTCCCTGTTCTTACCCTGGGAATAATTGCCAGTATCGCCTCTATTTTTTTAATGTTCAAAGGGATCATGACTATTGTAAAATCTTTGTTCGATTAAGACCTAAATCTCTAAGGCCAGCTTGGCTCATACAAGTATATTCTATTCACATTAAATTTTTCTTCTGAAGAACCAGGAGTATTCCCCTGGACAAATTTCTGAGCTTTAACTTACAACAGGAATTGATTTTTACTACAAATAAAAAGAGTGAGGTAGATTATTATAATATTGGTTTTCCTCTATTTTATTCCATACTAAAACATCCCCGATAGTTATCGGGGCACCCACAATACAGCAGTACTCTCTATCCCGATGTTTCGGGACGGGACGCTAACGGAATTTTATAGTATTTA
>JAHELO010000149.1 GCA_024644145.1 Christiangramia sp. | reverse complement strand
CAAATATATACTATTTGAAGGCCTTAAAAATTCAATTTTAAGGAAAATACTTTCAATTGTATAATCAAGATGGAACCTTCCTCCCTTTTGGTCTGCTCATAACAACCGGATACTCAAAAATTCCCATATTTAATTAATATTAGACTGGAATTCATTAAATTTAAGAGCCTCACCTAATTGATTGTCAATACTTTAAATTTTTATTATGGAAAAAATAATAGCTGTAGTCGGCGGGACCGGCGCACAAGGTGGAGGTCTGGTTCGTGCCATTTTAAACGATCCTGATGGCGGATTCAAAGCCAGGGTATTAACCCGTAAAGCAGATTCAGATAAAGCCAATGAGCTAAAAAAGATGGGGGCAGAAGTTGTGGAAGCCGATATTGATAAAAAGGATACTGTTATCAAAGCTTTTCAGGGAGCCTATGCGGCCTACTGCGTTACCAATTTCTGGGAATACTTCTCCCCGGAAAAAGAACTGGAACAGGCAAAGAATATGGCGGAAGCTGCAAAGGAGGCAGGCGTACAGCACGTGATTTGGTCTACACTTGAAGACACAAGAAAATGGATACCTTTAGACGACGATCGCATGCCAACATTAATGGAGAAATATAAAGTACCACATTTTGATGCAAAAGGAGAAGCAGATGAATACTTTTCAGAAAGTAAGGTGCCCTACACCCTTCTATTCACTTCATTTTACTGGGACAATTTTATAAATTTCGGCATGGGACCTCAAAAGGGTGAAGATGGAGAACTGGCAATCACCTTTCCCATGGATAATAAACAACTACCCGGTATAGCCGCAGAAGACATTGGGAAATGCGCATACAATATTATCAAAGCCGGAGACACGTATAAAAACAAGATTGTAGCCATCGCCGGTGAACACTTAAGCGGAAAAGAAATGGCCGATACTTTTACTGAGGTCTATGGAAAAAAAGTTAAATACAATGCCGTACCACCGGAAGTCTACCGAAGTTTCGACTTTCCCGGAGCAGATGATCTTGGAAATATGTTCCAGTTCAAGGTAGAGGAAGAAGAATATTTCTGTACCATACGAGATGTGAATGCCACCCGGAAACTGAACCCTGAACTACTCACATTTAAACAGTGGCTCCAACAGAATAAGGAGAAATTACAGATCTGATTTTGACCAGGCTGACTTTTAGCCTTTATTGTAAGCTTTTAAACGGTAATAATAAAATGCAGGCAAAAGGATAAGGAGAAATAAGGGATGAATTAAAAATCGGCGCACATAAAAAAGTGCGAGATAATGTTCCCGTTCTATATTCAGCACTAAAAAGATAAAAACACTGGTTGCTATTACATACAACAAAGCGTACAGTACCACAGAAAACTTTACAATATTAAGATCCCTGAACCCAATGTAAATGATCGCCAGGGAAATCACCGTGTTCAGCAAAAATCTCAAAGTAAGATTAAGCATTAGCTTAGCCATATCCATGGGAGGAATTATTCCCAAAAGGTAATCTGACCTGTAGAATTCAATTAAAGGATCATAAAAAAGCGAATCCTCAAAGAATCGTACCGCTGCCAGCAATAGAATTAACAGGGTTATAGGAATAATACGGTATCGCTTTTTTACTGTTTGCTCCATCTCGAATAAATTCTTACCCAGATTAACCAGAGTATAAATACAGTCCCGTAGATAGCCAGCGGGAAAAAAACCGAATGCATAAAACCTGAATATTGCGGATATTCATAAATACTCACCGCAAGGATCACGATCCTGATGATATTTATTGCATAGATAATCACGGAACCTGCAAATAGGTACAATAATGTAGAAACCGTCCTCCCATAGAAGGCAAGCACAAATGATAAAAATAAAATTATGATACTGGCAGAGTTACACCCTTCCACGATTCCCGCCAGAAAATAATCATTTACCATTAATTTCATGGAAAGGCCTGTATAATGCATCATTACTTCTGCACTTTCATAACCTATTCCACGCATTAATGCCGCGCTTTGCCGCGCTACCAGTTGAGTAATGGGATCTGGAACAGGATCTTCTGTATCATAAAGGATGAGAAATCCATTATACAGACTCGAAAACAGAAAGTAACTACCCAGAAAAATTATTATAAATCTGAGTACGAGCTTATATTTTCGAACTAAATCGAGCAATTTCGGTAGAGTTTTTAACAAATTTATTGAATTACAGGGCTCTCTTTACATGAGAAATTGAATACTTTTGCACTAAAGATTGTTAATATGCCATTTCAGAAATTAAAACCTCAGGTAGAAGATATACTTCAAAATTCAGAAAAAAGTGTGGACCAACGCCTTACAGAGGTATGTGAAGTACTTGAAACCAACATTCCGTATTATGATTGGGTAGGTTTCTATTTTAAGAATGGAGATAAGGAGGAGCTTAAGCTGAAAGCCTACGCGGGAGAACCAACAGATCATGAGATTATCCCATTTGGAAAGGGCATTTGCGGCCAGGTAGCCGTTTCTAACAAAAACTTTGTAGTTCCAGATGTTAAGGCACAGAACAATTATATTGCCTGTAGCATTCATGTAAAAGCTGAGATCGTGATCCCATTATTTGTAAATAGTGAGAATATAGGCCAGATTGATATAGACAGTCATACAGAAGATCCATTTTCTCATGAAGATGAACTCTTCCTGGAATGGGTGAATAAAAAAGTTGCTGAAATTTTATAAAGCAAATTCCATCTATACTACAAAACCCTTAGAACTTCTAAGGGTTTTTTGTATTCGTAAGTTTCCAGTAACATGATTTTTTCTATATCTGAACCGCTATGGTAAAAAATAGAAGGACAAAAAAGGCGATAAGCTGTACGATTGAGTCTAAATACTTCTTTTCAATTTCATTTCCCATTAGTCTAGCTTTTAAACCAAATTTACACAAGCTAATCCCTGGGAATTAAGTATTTAACTAACTTTATACTTTTTTAGAATATTTTATATTAAAATTGGTTTGAACCGTTAAAATCTTTAACGAATTTTTACATTCCGGTTCTAATAGCTTCTACCGGATCCAGTTTTGAAGCCGAAATGGCCGGTATAATCCCTGATATAAGCCCAATAATAGCGGAAACTATGGTTCCAATAAGCATATTCACCGGAGACAGCACGAACTCAAAATCACCAGTGAATTGCGAAGCTATAATAGAGACCAGCCAGACGATAAATAGTCCTACCAGCCCGCCAATAACAGATAGAATAATGGCTTCGAATAAGAACTGAGATAAAATAAATTTATTTTTCGCCCCAAGAGACTTTTGAATTCCTATTAAGTTGGTGCGTTCCTTTACACTAACAAACATAATATTAGCAATACCAAATCCTCCCACAAGCAGTGAAAACCCACTGATAACCAGGCCTATGATATTAAGCTGTCCTGTAATATTATCTATAAAATCTGCAAATCCCTGAAGCTGATTTACAAAGAAATTATTGATCTCTCCGGGTTTTATCCCCCTCATACTACGTAGTTGCTGCTCCAGTATGGCTACGAATTCATCATTATCTACCCCGGCCTCCGGTTTCAACACAAGTTGAGGAAAAACCGTCCCTTTGGTAGTACCATATACTTTACGGGCAAAATTGGCAGGTACAAAAGCCTGACCATCCCGGGAACCGGTAAACAAGGACTGACCCTGTTTTTTTAATATACCAATTACCGTAGCTCTGCGCCCGAAAATGCGGACTTCTTTTCCAATCCCGTTCGAGTCTCCAAAGAGGGTCTGCGCCACCTCATGCCCGAGAACCATCACCCCTGCTCCACTAACAGCCTCAGATTCATTAAAGAATCTACCCTCTTCGAGTTCAAACGCCTCGATATCATAATATTCATGCGTTACCGCCCCTATCTCTACGCCCGCACTGGTAACATCCTGATATTTTATGGAAGAACCTCCGGGCACGCCCAGTGCAAAACTAATCGCCTCTACATCTGGCAATGTTTTTTTAAGTGCCTGATACTCTTCATATGTCACATCAGGAAATTGCTCCCTTTTCCACCTTGGTATATCTGAGGGTCCAAAATTGAATCTCATCACGATTATCGTACTGTTATCCAGGGCACTCAGGCTTCCGGTTATATCTTTTTTCAGGGAATCAACAGCCGCCAGCACAGCAATTATAGAAAATATACCAATGGTAACTCCCAGTAATGAAAGGAAGGTTCGAAGCCGATTATTCCGAAGTGCATTAATGGCGAAATTGAAGCTCTCTTTAAGAACGCGTAAATAAATTAGCATGGTATAAAATCTGCTGTTTTTGAAGGATTTAAAGATAGGACGCCGGGATTAAAAAATCGTTACAAAATTTATTCAAAATCCCCGGCATCCCTCTTCAGATTTTTAGCTTAATTGGTTACTTTTGCAGCTTTAACAAACACAACACAATGAGCGAATTAAAACAAGCAAAATCTGCTTTAATTTCAGTTTTCAGCAAAGATGGATTGGAACCTATCGTTAAGAAACTTGACGAACTGGGAATCAGGATCTATTCTACCGGCGGAACAGAAAAATTCATCCGTGATCTGGGTATCGAGGTAATACCTGTAGAAGATGTTACTTCCTATCCATCAATTTTAGGCGGAAGAGTAAAGACTCTTCACCCTAAGGTTTTTGGAGGAATCCTTAATCGCCAGGATCATGCCGGCGATGTTAAGGAGCTGGAGCAGTACGAAATTCCGCAGATAGACATTGTGATTGTGGATCTTTATCCATTTGAAAAAACCGTAGCATCCGGCGCATCTGAGCAGGAGATTATTGAAAAAATTGATATAGGCGGGATCTCACTAATTAGAGCAGCTGCCAAGAATTTTAAAGATGTAACTTGCGTTTCCTCTGTAGAAGACTACCAGGAGTTCCTAGACCTTCTCAACGATAAGAATGGGGAAACCAGTCTAGCTGACAGAAAAAGGTTTGCTACAAAAGCTTTTAATATTTCTTCTCATTATGACTCTGCCATCTTTAATTATTTTAACGCTGATGTAGAGGTGAATTCTTTCAAGCAAAGTGAGCTGAAAGGGAAAGAATTGAGATATGGCGAAAATCCTCACCAGAAGGGAACTTTTTATGGTGATTTTGATGCGATCTTCAACAAGCTGCACGGGAAGGAACTATCTTATAACAACTTACTTGATGTAGATGCAGCGGTGAATCTCATGAATGAATTTAAAGGTGAAGCTCCAACTTTCGCTATTTTAAAACACAATAATGCCTGTGGAC
>JAHELO010000148.1 GCA_024644145.1 Christiangramia sp. | reverse complement strand
GGTGCAGAATTTGTAAAAACATCTACTGGTTATGGCAGCCGGGGCGCAAGCCTGCGTGATATTGAGCTCATGAAGGAGGCTGTGGGTGATAAAGTGAAGATCAAGGCTTCCGGAGGTATCAGGGATGCTGAAACAGCAAAAGAATATATTAGAGCAGGAGTAGCCCGAATCGGGACATCTTCCGGATTAAAAATCATTTCCTAAATCAATTATCATATGAGCCTGCACATTGAAGCTAAACAAGGTGAGATTGCCGAAACAGTTTTGTTACCCGGAGATCCGCTGCGAGCAAAATGGATCGCTGAAACTTTCCTTGAGAAAAGTAATTGCTATAATGATATTCGGGGAATGTACGGGTTCACCGGGAGCTATAAGGGAAAAAAGGTTTCTATACAGGGAACCGGCATGGGTATTCCGTCTGCAATGATCTATTGCCATGAGCTTATTAAAGAATATAATGTGAAAAACCTTATTAGAATAGGCAGTGCCGGTGCCTTTCAGCCGGACCTTAAATTATTAGACCTGGTATTTGCAATGTCTGCTTCTACAAATTCTTCCTTTAATACCGGTCCTTTTAACGGAGCCGATTTTGCCCCAACTGCGAGTTTCAAGCTACTCATGAAAGCGGTGGAGTATGCAAATATTAATGATATAGGGTTCACGGCAGGAAATGTGCTAACGTCAGACGTTTTCTATGATGACGATCCAGATTATTATAAGAAATGGGCCTCGTATGGAGTTTTGTGTGCAGAAATGGAAACCGCGGCGGTTTATACCCTGGCCGCGAAATTTGGAGTGAATGCCTTGTCTTTACTCACTATCTCAGATTCTTTGGTTGATAAAAAAGAGATTTCAAGCCAAATGCGAGAAAAAAAATTAACCCAAATGGTTGAAATTGCCCTGAACATCTCTTAGGTTACATCCTGAAAGTGATCACCGGGACATTCGCGTGATTGGCAATGTCTTCCCCAATACTGCCATAAAAGAAATGTCCAAGCCCAGTTCGGCCATGAGTTGGTATCGCGATCGCATCAATTTTAGATTCATTACAATAATTATAGACGCCTTTTTCTGCAGTGTAATCATTGTAAAATATGATGTTTTCCTGGAATTTTTTATTGTCCATTCCTGCATCTATTAAAAAATTATAGGCCTTTAATTGCATTTCTGTGGTACTCATAAATTTTTCAGGAATGTTAATGAACAGGATCTGTGGCTCCACCTTAAAAATTTTAAAGAAATCCCGGGCATTGAGAAATGAGGGTAATGTTTTCAGATCAAAATCGGTCACAAAAACCGCTTTGTCGATCTTAAAATCGGTAATACGTTCTTTAATGATCAGGACGGGTAAATCTGAGGTGCGTACCACTTTTTCTGTATTAGAACCCACGAAAACTTCCTTCATGCCTGTTGCCCCATGAGAGCCCATCACGATGAGATCTGCCTCATATTCCCTGGCGATCTCTTTTAATTCTGAAAACACCTTGTGGGTTTTTACTACCTGGGTAACATCTATACCTTTTAGGTAATCCTTATCTAATAATTTGCTGAATTCCTGTTTAGTGAGTTTCATGAAGTATATAGCATCAAAGACTTCCTGCCTTTCATCTTTGGTTAGGTAGGAATCTGCAAGCCCAAGCATATGGACTACAATGATTTCGGCTTTCTGATCTTTGGCAATACTTGCTGCCACTTGAAGAGCATATTCAGAATGTTCTGAAAAATCTACGGGTACGATTATGGTTTTCATAATAATAATTTTATCCTCAAATCTATTTATTCGGGCTTTTTCATAATATGACCGCCGTCATCATTCATTGGTTTGTTCTTAAACCTATATTCAGAAGTTAAATATCTGCGGATAAGAGTTTTAAAATTTATGCATAAATTAGGTGCAGGAGCTAATTTTATTTCTGTGTAGTAGTATTCTTCCTGAATTTATAGCCGGGTAGGTTAAAAAGTAGAACAGGGAAATCTCTGTGATGATTTATGCGGTGTAAAAAAGCTCCTCCTTAATAATTTTAAAATACCAGGTAAATTGCAAGATTCATTTTTAGATAATCAGGATGTGTTTAATCTGTTATTTCAGGCGGCTTCTGAAGGTATCATCGTGGTTAATTCCAAACAAATCGTAGTCGCGGCGAACACTGCCGCAGAGGTAATGTTTGGTTATGAGCAGGGAGCCCTGCATAATGAGCATTTAGACAAGCTTATCCCCTCAGAATATCACCATCGTCATCATAAACATTTCAATAAATTCCTTGAGAATAGTGAAAAGAGGCAGATGGGTCATGGCCGTGATCTATATGGCCAGAGAAAAGATGGATCCTTATTTCCAGTAGAGGCAGGGCTTAATCCCTTTACGCTTTATGGGAAAGATTATGTAATGTCGCTTGTAATAGACATTAGCGTTAGAAAAGAAACGCAAAAACAAATTACAGAGCTTAATACGCAACTGGAAGATAGAATTAAAATAAGAACACAGGAATTGCGGAAAAGCCTTGATGAACTTCAGCAACTTAATCTTGATCTAGAGGAGGAAATTACACGGAGAACAGAGGCTGAAAAAAAGACGAAGGACGCTTTGCAGAAAGAGAAGGAATTAAGTGAATTAAAGACCAAGTTCCTTTCTCTGGTATCGCATGAATTCAAGACCCCTTTAAGCGGAATCATGACCTCTGCCACCCTTGCCGAAAAATATACCAGGGAAGACCAGCAGGAAAAACGCGAAAAGCACCTGGAAACTATAAGGAATAAGGTGCATTATTTAAATAATATTTTGAATGACTTCCTCTCTATTGAACGCCTGGACAGCGGCAGGGGGCAATATAAGTTCTCCGATTTTAAATTAAAGCGGCTCATCAATGAGGTTGTTTATAATGCGAACTTTACTTTAAAGGACGGGCAGGAAATTATTTATCCAAAAGATATAGAAGATATAGAGCTTCATATGGACGAAAAGATCCTGGAACTTATTCTCTCCAATCTGCTGGGAAATGCCATAAAGTATTCTCCTGAAAATACCCTGATAAAATTCCGAATAGACATCAGGGAAGATTTCCTGGTTTTTGAAATAGAAGATGAGGGGAGGGGTATTCCCAAAAAAGATCAGAAACATATTTTTGAAAGGTACTTCAGGGCAGAAAATGCCTTGTTAGACCAGGGAACAGGAATAGGTTTGAACATTGCCCGTACTCATCTCAATAATCTCGGCGGGAATATTGAATTTAAAAGTGAAGAAAATGTAGGAACCACCTTCACGGTGAGGGTTCCTATACATATTTAATATTTGAACTTATTTAAAAAGAGCGTATGAAAAGAATATTGCTTATCGAGGATGATGCGACCGTGCGTGAAAACACCGCAGAATTGCTGGAACTTTCAAATTATGAGGTGACGACGGCGAACAATGGTACGCTTGGTATTAACAAAGCGAAAGAACTGCATCCAGATCTTATCATATGTGACATAATGATGCCAGAGACCGATGGTTATGGAGTACTTGAGGCCCTCAGTAAAAACCACTCCACCCAGAATATTCCCTTTATATTTCTTTCAGCCAGAACAGAACATAAGGACATTCGTAAAGGGATGGACCTGGGGGCAGATGATTATTTAACCAAACCATTTGAGGAAGATGAGTTATTAAGTGCTATTGAAAGCAGGCTTGCCAGGATGGCTATTTTAAGTTCCTATAGTGAGACAGATAATAATGAAGTACAAGAGAGACTAAAAGATCTGGATGATCTCAGAAAGATTTTTAGCGAGCAACAGCTCCAGTTATTTAAAAAAGGAGAGACGATCTATGAAAAAGGAAAACACGCTAATTTCTTTTATCTTATAAAACGTGGGGTAGTGAAAGCGCACCGCATGGATGCTCAGGGAAAAGAACTTATCACAGAACTTTATAAAGAAGATGATTTTTTTGGCAATCATGCCAGTGATCCACATTCGTCATATGAGGATTTTGCTACTGCTATGGAAGACACCCAGTTATTCGCAGTTTCAAGAATGGAATTTCAAAAGATACTTTCAGAAAATCCCAAAATCACCTTGCAGTTAGTGGAGGTTCTCAGTCATAATCTTTCAGAGCTTAAGCAACAATTAATGGACATGGCATATGGTACTGTACGCAGGAAAACAGCAAATACGATCATGCTATTTGCTGAAAGGATAAAAAAACATCCTTTAAAAAGTATCAGGATATCCAGGGCAGATCTCGCCGGAGTTGCAGGAATGGCTCCGGAAAGTCTCATAAGGACCCTTTCAGATTTTAAAAAGGAGGGCCTTATAGATATTGAAGGACGAAATATAATATTGCTGGACCCTGATGGCCTAAAGGCTATAAGATAGACCTGTTTTTTTCTTTATTTGATAGAACTGATTAGTATCATTTTTTTGATTGGAAGCATCACCTAATTTCGCTTTTATAAGTGATAATTCCATGAATGTTCTAATTCTGACCGACTTCACAGAAACCTCAGAGAATGCTGGCAGATATGCCATTGATCTCTTCCGGTCCCAGCCTGCAGATTTCTTTCTGCTGAATATTCATGAGTTCCATTCCATTAAATCTCGAGGCCAGATAACAAGAGAGACAGAAGAAACTTTAAACATGCTTAAGAATGTAGCTTCCAGGTTCAGGAAATATTCGCGGAATAACGCACATAATTTTCATGTAACAGTATCTTCTGACGGCTTGATTAGTGCGGTAAGAAAAACACTAAAAGACAAAAAGATAGATCTTATAATAATTGGAGCGGCCAACCGGGAAAAACATGAACAGCCTATTTTGGGAGATCATGCCTATGACGTTGTAAAAAAGATCAAGTGTAATATAATTGCGGTTCCGTCAGCCTGTGTGTATGGGAACCTTCAAAATGCTGTTTTTCCCATAGATCATGGAATATTATCTGTAAACGAACATCAGGATATACTGGAAAATCTTAACTATTTGAGGTCATCGAAATTTACCATTCTGGAGATAAAAGACAGCGAACAGGATAATCCAGTATTAGCTCTGGATAGGTCACAAAATGGAGAGCCGGTTCCATTTACACGCAATCTGTTCAAGGATATTCAAAAGAAATATGATCTTATTCTAATTTTTGGAAAGAATCTTAATATTTGCGAACGCCTCCTTCATTCAGAGTATGGTTTTTCGGCAAAGATGACGGTGGAGATCCCTATTTTTGTTTATCATGCCTAAGACTCTGGGTATTTGAGAAGTGGGATAACTTTAACGCAGATATTTAATTTCTTAATATTCTATTTGTGTAATACT
>JAHELO010000147.1 GCA_024644145.1 Christiangramia sp. | reverse complement strand
ACCGAAAATGAAAGAAATTGACCTAAGAAGTGATACCGTTACCAGACCAACAAAGGGAATGCTGCAGGCTATAATGACAGCCAAAGTTGGTGATGATGTTTATAAAGAAGATCCTACGGTGAATGAGCTGGAGAGAAAACTGGCAGATATGTTCGGCATGGATGAAGCCCTGTTCTTTCCAACCGGAAGCATGGCGAACCAGGCGGCTATAAAGCTACACACTCAACCTGGAGAACAACTTATCTGTGACAAATGGGCTCACGTATATAATTATGAAGGTGGAGGTGTATCTTTTAACAGCGGTGTATCCTGTAAACTGGTGGATGGTGACCGCGGTATGATAACTGCAAGCCAGGTAAAAGAAAATATAAATCCGCCAGATTTTTATCATAGTCCCTTAACTACCCTTGTGTGCCTTGAGAACACGACTAACAAAGGTGGTGGAGCCTGCTATGATCTTGAAGAGATCAAAAAGATTCGGAAAGTTTGTGATGATCATAATTTAGGTTTACACCTGGATGGAGCGAGATTATTCAATGCATTAGTCAAAAAGGAGGAAAGCCCTAAAGATTACGGGAAATTATTCGATACCATCTCAGTGTGTCTTTCTAAAGGATTAGGAACTCCAATGGGATCTGTACTTATAGGAAAGAAAGACCTGATGGAAAATGCAATTAGGGTGCGAAAAGTTTTGGGCGGTGGGATGCGTCAGGTAGGATTCATGGCAGCAGCTGGGATCTACGCGCTGGACAACCATTTAGAGCAATTAAAAAAAGACAATGCCAGGGCTGCGGAGATAGCAGAGGTATTAAAGAACCTTGCTTATATAGGTGAAGTTGAACCTGTAGAAACTAATATTGTTATATTCTATCTGAAAAATGCAGAAGCTGAATCAAAATTTATGGAGCAACTTGCAGGAGAGAATATTCGAATAAGCAATATGGGACAGGGTAAACTAAGAATAGTCACACATCTGGACTATTCTCAGGAAATGCATATGCGTTTTATGAAGACCCTTCAGAATATTAAATTATAATGCAGGTTTTATAAAAGCTTAACTAAAGATTAGGAGAGCATTAATAGTAGCCGGGGTTTAAAAAATTTATTTTTCGAAAAAATGAATTATGAAGAATTTAAAACCCGGACAGAAAGTTCCTGAATTAATTGTTGAGACTACAAGAGGTGTGCAATGGAACCTCAGGAAAAATCAACCGGAGAATTTTACAATGCTTATCATTTACCGGGGTCTGCATTGCCCGGTTTGCAAAAAATATTTGGAAGAGCTAAATACCAAAGTAGATAGTTTTAAAGAAAAAGGAGTAGAGGTGATATGTATAAGTTCCAATACCAAGGAACTCGCTATGAAAACGGTTGAAGACTGGGATATAGATAATCTGAATATTGGTTATGGGTTGACACCTGAAGAAGGAAGAAAATGGGACCTTTATGTATCTGAAGCTATAAAAGATTCTGAACCCGATTCCTTTCTGGAGCCAGCGTTATTCCTTATCAGGCCTGATAATACCTTATATTCTGCCAGTATTCAGTCAATGCCTTTTGCACGGCCTAAATTTGACGAGTTGCTTAAATCTATTTCTTTTGTATTAAAAGAAGATTATCCCGCCAGAGGCGGTAATTAGTTCTTAAATTGTTAGAAGTACTAAAACTGCAAAAGCCTGGAAAAATATTTCCAGGCTTTTGATTTATAAAAGAAAATCTTAATAAACTACTTCATTAGGCCGTCCATCCCGGGAATATCTGGCATTCCGTCTTTCGCGGCAGCTCCAATTTCAGCTTCATTAATACTGCTTGCTTTTTCTATCGCCTTATTCAGGGTAAGAACCAGGTAATCTTCCAGTTGCTCCTTATCCTCCAAAAGTTTGTCGTCAATAGTAACATTTTTCACTTCTCTGTTCGCTGTTATTGTTACTTTTAATAAACCATCACTGGATTGTTCATCTACAAGAACGGTGTTTAATCGTTTCTTGGTTGCTTCTACCTTTTCCTGGGCTTCCTTCAGTTTATTCATCATGCCCATCATATCTCCAAACATATATTTTCAGTTTAAAATTTGTTAGTTCAAATTTACTAAATTACCGCTTTAATAAACCAGTCAAAATGAAAAGTCTGTTAGTTTTTCTATTAGGATGCGTTACATTTGCATCCGCTCAAAATAACATTAATTTGAAAAAGCATATACAGGCCCCTAAGGCCAAGAAAATTGCAAAAGAACTCGAGAAACATGGAGATGTACGGGTTGATAATTATTTCTGGATGAATCAACGGGAAGATCCTGAAGTATTGGCTTATCTCAATGCCGAAAATGAGTATAATGAGAAAATGACTGCTCATACCAAAGAGTTTCAGAAAGAACTGTTTGAGGAAATGAAATCCAGGATCAAGGAAGATGATGAATCTGTACCTTATAAATTAAACGGATACTGGTACCTCACTAGATTCGAAAGGGGTTATGATTACCCGGTTTATTCTCGAAAGAAGGAAAGTCTGGATGCCGAGGAAGAAGTTATGTTCAATGTAAATGAGATGGCAGAGGGATTCGATTATTACAGCCTGGGTGGTCTAAATGTGAGTCCAGATAATAAGTTAGTAGCATTTGGAACAGATACTTTAAGCCGAAGAAAATACACAATCAGGATCAAGAACCTGGAAACCGGCGAGATCTATGATGAAGAGATTAAAAATACTACTGGTGGTTCAACATGGGCTAATGACAATAAAACCCTTTACTACACCAAAAAGGATCCTCAAACATTAAGATCTTCTAAAATATATAAACATATCCTGGGAACAGATCCTAAGGAAGATCAATTGGTATATGAAGAGAATGATGAAACCTTTAATACTTACGTTTATAAATCAAAATCCAGAGAGTATATCATTATCGGGTCGCACAGTACGCTAACTACGGAATATCGTTTTCTGAATGCCGATAAACCCGAAGGAGATTTTACTGTTTTTCAACCCAGAGTACGCGGGATGGAATATAGTATATCCCATTTTGAGGATCATTTTTATATCGTAACCAATAAAGATGATGCTACAAATTTTAAATTAATGAAAACTCCGGTAGGTGATACTGGAATGGAGAACTGGGTAGATGTGATCCCTCATAGAAAGGACTATCTCCTGGAAGATATAGATATCTTTAAAGAATATCTGGTTATTAGTGAGCGAAATAACGGCCTGAATAAAATTAGAATTATTAAGTGGGATAAAAGCGCAGACTTTTATATACCCTTTGATAATCAAACTTACACTGCATATACTTCCATTAACCCCGATTTTGAAACAGATCTTTTAAGATACACCTATAATAGTCTAACCACTCCAACTTCGGTTGTAGAATTTAACATGAAGACAGGAGAGAAGAAGGTGTTAAAGGAGCAGGAAGTCCTCGGAGGAAAGTTCGATAAGGATGACTACATTTCAGAAAGATTGTGGGCAGAAGCCGGTGACGGGACTATGGTGCCAGTCTCTGTTGTATACAGGAAAGGAACAAAATTAGACGGAAGCAGTCCGTTGCTACAATATGCCTATGGCTCTTATGGTTCTACCATAGATCCCTACTTTTCGTCTGTTAGATTAAGTTTACTTGACCGTGGTTTTATTTATGCTATAGCTCATATTAGAGGTGGTGAATATTTAGGTCGGGAGTGGTATGAAAATGGAAAGTTGTTTACCAAGAAAAATACATTCTCAGATTTTATTGATGTTTCAAAATACCTGATCAGGGAAAATTATACTTCAGCAGATCATCTGTATGCTATGGGAGGGTCTGCAGGTGGCTTACTTATGGGGGCGATCGTTAACCAGGCGCCAGAACTTTATAATGGTGTTATCTCTGCTGTTCCTTTTGTAGATGTTGTGACCACCATGCTGGACGATAGTATACCGTTAACAACCGGGGAGTATGATGAATGGGGTAATCCTAATGATAAGGAATATTATGATTATATGAAATCCTATTCTCCTTATGATAATGTAAAAGCTCAGGATTATCCAAATATGCTGGTTACAACGGGATTGCATGATTCGCAGGTGCAGTACTGGGAGCCTGCCAAGTGGGTAGCAAAACTAAGAGAACTCAAGACAGATAGTAATATTTTATTGCTGCATACCAATATGGATGCGGGTCATGGAGGAGCATCGGGTAGATTTGAAGCCTTAAAAGAGGTGGCTGAAGAATATGCGTTTCTGCTGGATCTTGAGGGGATAAACCAATAATTGAAAAATTTGCCTTAAATTTGAACGGTCTTAATTGCGATTTAACGGTTAAGGCCTTTTGTAAAACGAACTTCGATTTATGAGAGAAGACTTAAAGGTTTATGATAATGTGTTACAGTTAATAGGTAATACACCATTAATACACCTAAATAAAATAACCCAGGGTTATGATGGACAATATTTTGCGAAAATAGAGGCCTTTAACCCTGGACACTCCTCTAAAGATAGAATTGCCCTTCACATTATAGAAGAAGCCGAGCGTAAAGGTATCTTAAAGCCTGGTGACACTATTATTGAGACTACTTCTGGTAATACAGGTTTTAGTATTGCAATGGTTAGCTGCATAAAAGGATATGACTGTATTCTCGCAGTAAGCTCCAAATCTTCGAAAGATAAGATTGATATGCTAAAAACCATGGGCGCTAAGGTATACGTTTGTCCGGCCAATGTCCCGGCAGATGATCCCAGGTCTTATTACGAAGTAGCAAAGAGATTACATAGCGAAATTAAAGGTTCCGTTTATATAAATCAATATTTCAATGAATTGAATATTGATGCTCACTACCATACTACAGGGCCTGAAATATGGCAGCAAACTGAAGGAAAAATCACACATCTTGTAGCCTGCAGCGGAACCGGTGGAACGATCTCCGGTACAGCTAGATTTTTGAAAGAGAAGAATCCGGATATTAAAATTCTCGGTATTGATGCCTTTGGTTCTGTGCTGAAAAAATATCATGAAACCCGTGAATTTGACAAAGGGGAGATCTATCCTTATAGAATTGAGGGACTTGGCAAGAATTTAATTCCATCAGCTACAGATTTTGATGTAATAGACAAATTCACAAAGGTAAGTGATGAAGATGCAGCCCATAGTGCCAGGGAAATCGCAAGGACTGAGGGGCTTTTTGTAGGATATACTAGTGGTGCAGCCATGCAGGGTTTAAAACAGTTGAATGAAGACGGGGAATTTGCCAAAGATTCTAGGGTAGTAATCATTTTTCCTGATCACGGTTCCAGATATATGAGTAAAATATACAGT
>JAHELO010000146.1 GCA_024644145.1 Christiangramia sp. | reverse complement strand
TCTAAACCGGCATTATCTGCAGGGGATCCCGGGATTACATAACGGATAATTCCTACCAGATCATTTGAGCCTGCAGTAATACGAGCTAAGCTAATATTTGCTCCGGAGGTTTTTCTAATTCCAGCAAATCTGTTTTCAAGATCTTCATAATTGTCTACGATCCAACTAAAGTCGTCTCCGGAGTATTTTAGACCATCCTCAAAAAAAGATTCCGGGGAACTCCAGCCGTTGAGATACTTCGCATATTCATTATTATTGGCAAATGCATTGTCCTGTAGTTTCGGTATAAATTCTTTATATAAATACCAGAAATTCATGCCTTCCCAGATAAAATCTTTAATTTCCAAGTCAAGGTTACCCTCAATTTGCAAAGAAGAGTCTGGTTCAGTCTGCGTTTGTATGTCATCATCTTTGGAGCAGGACACAACAAGACCGGCAGATAGAAGGATAAACATTAAAAGTTTGTAAATTTTCATAATGGAGGAATGGGGTTATTTTTTAACAATTTTTTATAAAAATAGATACTTAACTACAATAAAAAAATAAATTGTAACAAAACTATCTGTGATTCGTCGTAATGTTGTGAAGGCCGCAAAATTAACCAGCACTTAATGAAAGAACATACCTTCCTGAATATTATAAATCCCGTTAGGGATAAAATGTATCGAATGGCTTTACGGTTACTAATTTCTAAAGAAGCTGCCGAAGATGCCACTCAGGAGGTGATCCTTAAATTATGGAATCGCAAAGATAGAATCAAGCATTATGCCAATATTGAGGCTTTTGCGATGAAGGTTACGAAAAACTACTGCCTGGATCAGCTTAAATCTAAGCAGAACAGTAACCTTAGAATAGTCCATGCAAATTATGAGACTACTAATATTTCCCTTCAATCTGAAATTGAAGTTAATGATGAATTGGAATGGTTAGGCAGGATTGTTGCCACTTTACCTGAACAACAAAAGATCATCTTCCAGTTAAGGGATGTAGAGCAATTTGAATTTGAAGAGATCGCGGAGATTATGGATATGAAGCCCACCGCTATTAGGGTGGCGCTCTCTAGGGCCAGAAAGGCGATAAGAGAAAATTTGATCAAAAAGCATAACTATGGAATTACATAATATCGAAAAGCTTTTAGAGCGATACGAAGAAGGAAAAACTTCTCTAGCCGAAGAAAAGTTGTTGAGGAAGTTTTTTAAAAACGAAGACGTCCCAGATCATTGGAGAAAACAGCAAATGATCTTCAGGTTCTCTGCTGAGGAGGCTGAAAAAAAATTAAAGTCAACTCCCCAGATCAGGTCAGGGAAAGACTGGTATTTGAAAGAATCTATCGCGGCTATTTTAATCGTGGCTATGGGGCTTTTCTTTTATTATGATCCCGCTAAAGAATTAAATGAAAATGATCTTGGAACGATCACTGAAGAAGAGGTGGCTCTGGAAAAAGCCAAAGAAACCCTGGCGATGGTTTCCCAGTTTATGAACGAAGGGAAATCTGAACTCATATATTTAAAAGAATTCAATAACACCACACACAAAATAATTAAAATAGACTAAAACCATAAATCATGAATAAATTAGTAATTACCCTCCTGTTAACCCTGGCTCCAATGCTTTCTCAATCTCAAACCTTTGAGAAATACGAAGACATGAAAGATGTAGATGCCATGGTAATGACCAGTAAAATGTTTAAGATGCTGGCAAAAGTAGATCTTAGTGAAAATGATCCTGAAGCCAGAGAATATATGAAGCTAATTGAGAATCTGGACCGTATCCAGATCTATAAATCTTCAAACTCCAAGATCATGACCCAAATGGCTGCAGATGTAAAATCGTATTTGCAGAAAGGTTCATTGGAAGAATTGATGAGGGTGAATGACAATGGCCAGAATATAAAATTCTATTCACTGCCCGGGAAAAATGATAACTATGTAAAGGAACTGTTTATGTACCTGGAGGGTTCAGAAGGGGATAAGCCCATGAGTGTTATTCTAAGTATTACGGGAGAAATTGATCTTTCTCAATTATCTAAATTAACTGCCGATCTTAAAGTTCCTGGAGCCGAGCAATTGAAAAAAGCCAATAAAAAATCCTAGTCTATGAAACGCTTAACATTATTATTCGTAATTGTAGTAATTGCCGGACTTGCCTCCTGTGATGATGGGAAATCACTACAGAAATATTATGTAGAAAATCAGGAAGATTCAGATTTTCTAGCGCTTGATCTTCCGGCTAATATGTTTACAAATAGTGCTTCCTTAGAGCCGGAAGAAAAAGCTACGCTGGAAAGTATCCGGAAGATCAATGTGCTTGCATTAAAAAAGGAAGAAGACCCATTAAAATTTGAAGAAGAAAAATCCAAGTTAAATGAGATCTTTAAAAATGATAAATATCAACTTCTTATGAAGTATGGTGGTGGTGATCGTAGAGCTGAATTATATTTTACAGGTGAAGATGATGCAATAGATGAGCTTATCGTTTATGGTTATGATGACGAAAAGGGACTTGGAGTAGCAAGGGTCCTGGGGGAGAATATGAATCCGGAAAAATTCATAAAACTTCTAAGATCATTGGATAAAGAAAATATAAATGTGGAAGGTTTTAATGAACTAGGGAAATTCTTTGAAAATTCAGGTTTAGAAAAGAAGTCGGTCCATGATAATAATTTAAACCCGGGAGAAACAAAAAACACAAAAATAATCTCTGACTCAATTTAAAAATAAGTCCTCAATGAGTTGAACAAAAAAGCCCCGTAACGGGGCTTTTTTTATTTATATTCCTGTATAATTTTGAGGAGTTATTTTTTGAAGCTCTTCCTTTACAGAATTAGTCACATCCAGCTGGTCTATAAACTGAGACATGCTCTTTTTAGTGATTCTTTCATTAGTTCTGGTTAAGCCCTTTAAAGCCTCATAAGGATTTTTAAAACCTTCTCTTCTTAGAATGGTTTGAATCGCTTCGGCTACCACCGCCCAGTTATTCTCCAGGTCTGCATCAAGTTTTTCTTCATTGAGGAGCAATTTATTAAGCCCCTTTAAGGTTGACTTAAAAGCGATAATAGTATGACCAACAGGCACTCCAATATTTCTTAATACCGTACTATCTGTAAGATCACGTTGAAGCCTGCTCACAGGTAATTTGGCAGCAAGGTGTTCAAAAATCGCATTCGCGATCCCCAGGTTTCCTTCACTGTTTTCAAAATCTATAGGATTAACTTTATGAGGCATTGCCGATGATCCTATCTCACCTTTTTTGATCTTCTGCTTGAAATAATCCATCGAGATGTAGGTCCATATATCCCGGTCCAGATCCAGAAGGATATTGTTAATACGTTTCATAGTATCAAATAATGCGGCAGCATGATCATAATGCTCTATCTGGGTGGTAGGGAAAGAGTGGTGTAAACCTAATTTATTCGTTACAAAACCAGTACCAAATGCTTTCCAGTCTACATCTGGGTAGGCAACCTTGTGAGCGTTGTAATTTCCTGTTGCACCGCCAAATTTCGCTGCATGAGGAATATTTTCCAGCAAACGCATTTGTTCCTGAAGACGTACCACGAAAACTTCTATTTCCTTACCCAGTCGGGTAGGGGAAGCTGGCTGGCCATGAGTTCTTGCCAATAAAGGAATATCTTTCCAATCTTCAGCAAGGCTCTGGAGTTTCTCCACGATCTCCTTTAACTCCGGCAAATAGACTTCATTAATAGCATCCTTAAGACTCAACGGGATCGCTGTGTTGTTTATATCCTGAGAAGTGAGCCCGAAATGAATAAACTCTTTGGAAGTTTCCATTCCCAGCTTATCAAATTCTTCTTTTAAGAAATACTCTACGGCTTTTACATCGTGGTTCGTGATCTGTTCGATCTTCTTTACCGCCTGGGCATCGATAGATGTAAAATTTTCATACAGATCTCTTAATTTTTCGAAATTTTCTGTATCTACATCTCTTAATTGTGGCAGACCCTGTTCATATAGCGCGATGAAATATTCAACTTCAACCAGGATTCTATACTTTATTAAGGCCTCTTCACTAAAATAGGCTGAAAGTTTTTTGG
The DNA here is from genome assembly GCA_024644145.1 of Christiangramia sp. Lineage (GTDB taxonomy): Bacteria > Bacteroidota > Bacteroidia > Flavobacteriales > Flavobacteriaceae > Christiangramia. The sequence goes on along the minus strand of JAHELO010000146.1, from coordinate 1,245 downwards.
TTTTAGATCTATATCTTCCATCAATAGGAGATACTGCAGAAAGGGATGTCATCTTATACTTTTAAAAATTAAAAGCGTAAAGATACCGCTTCAGAATTTACAAAAAAACTACAGCCATATTTTCCTTGTAATCTTTAATTCTGTTTATCTTTTTCAGAAATGGATTATATAATTTTCTAGCCACACTGTTCTATTCAGCTGTTATCTTCATCGTTTATTAGTCTATCCACTAATTGGGGGACCCCGTCTACTGCAGTTTTACTTATTATTTCCAATCTTCCGCTTTCACCAATATTCGGATTTGGATCTATAAAATATATTGGAGTATGTCGTGGAGCAAAATCTACAAGGCTGGCGGCTGGGTAAACCTGCATGGAGGTGCCTATTATAATCAATATATCTGCTGTGGCAGCAATTTCTGCTGATTTCTGGAAAAGTGGGACGGCCTCACCAAACCAAACCACATGTGGTCTTAACTGGTGATTATGTTCGCAAAAATCTCCCAGTTTTATATCCTGTTTCCAATCCATGATTAGATCCTCATCGAAAGTACTTCTAGCCTTGAGAAGTTCCCCGTGCAAATGCGTTACCTGGGTACTGCCGGCTCTTTCATGCAAATCGTCAATATTTTGAGTAATGATCTGTACATCATATTTCTCCTGTAATTTTACCAGGGCATAATGAGCGGCATTTGGTTCTACCTGTAAAAGCTGCTTCCTTCTTTTATTATAAAAATCAAGAACCAGCTCGGTGTTTTTTTTCCAGCCAATGGGAGATGCGACTTCCATAATATCATGGCCTTCCCAAAGACCATCAGCATCTCTAAAGGTTTTAATTCCGCTTTCAGCACTTACACCAGCACCGGTGAGAACTACCGCTTTCTTCATGTTAACATATTTTAATAATAATTTCAGTTTTTATTAACGTCCACAGGAGGGGTCTATAGCGTAAATAGCTTATATATATAATATTGCGTGAAAAGAAAAATACAGCTTTTCAACTAAAAAATTTTATTAAACATTAATAACTTATTATTATGAAAAATTTATTTCGAGCTATTTTAATAGCTCTACCCTTTGTTTTAATGAGCTGTAGCAGCGATGATGACGCTATGCAGCCGGTGGGCCAGGAATTTAATGGTGAAACACAAACATTTGATCTACTAGCAGTAAGTGATCCTTCAATTTCAGGAACGGCCACGTTTACGGAAAATGAAGATAACAGTACAACTGTAGAGATCCAATT
>JAHELO010000145.1 GCA_024644145.1 Christiangramia sp. | reverse complement strand
CAATAAAAGTATTGAGACACTGGAAGAAAATAACGTGGATTTTAAACAGATCGACCTGGAAGGCCATAAGTTCTTCTTATCTGAAACCAAGAGCACCACTCTTATAAGTAACTCCAAACAGAAAATTCTTGATTTTGCAAAAAAGGAAAACATTCTTAATTCCAATAGTTTCAGCAAAGCTTATGAAGCCGCTGATAAAGGGCAGCACTCCATTTTTTTCAACCACACCCAACTTCCAACTGACCTGAAGAGCTTTTTTAAAGCATTGCATTTCCCAGGCCTTAAAAATTTTGCAGAATGGAGCATGATGGATGTCGCGTTCACTTCAGCGGAAATTACCGCTAATGGAATAAGTCTGAGTGGAAATGAAAATAATCTTTTACATGTGCTTGAAGGTGCAAAGCCACAGAGTATTGAATCGGGAAAAATCTGTCCTGCAGACTTTATAAGTCTTTACTCATTAAGTATTAATGACTTTAAGGCCTTTTATTCCAATCTGAAAGAAATTAAGAATGATAGCACCAATATCTCACACCCTGCTATTCTGGATCACACCCGGGAAGTAGCTTCAATTACGCTAAAGGAGGGAAACATATTTGCATTAAATATGGTATCAATTGAATCTGCAAATGAAGCATTAGCAGGCCGCGGGGAAGTGATTAAAACATTCAGGGGAGCTCCAATTGTAAAATTAGAAGAAGGATTAGCCTTCTCTCCCTTATTTTCGGGGATTATGGAAATTGGCACTACCCGGTATTATACCATTCAGGACCATTTTGTGCTTTTCGCCGCAGAAGAGGAGATCCTAAAAAAAGTAATTACCGCTATCCAGAACTCCAACACTCTATCAAGCAAAACTTATTATAATGATCTTTTAGCCTCCCTTTCTTCAGAAGCTTCTATGCAATTTGTAGTGAATGCTTCAAGTCTTGCAAAATCCTTCAAATCCTCTTCAGGCCCGGAGGACCTGAAATTCAGAAAAAACAGCATTGCGGCCTTTCAGATAATTCAAGACGGCAATTTTGCCCACCTGCACGGAATTTTTTCAAATTCAGCTCAAGCCAGCCAAAGCAATGGTGCAGAACAAATGGCTTCTTTCAAATTAGACGCTGGTATAACCGGGGTTCCGCAATTCTTCAAAAATCACCGAAGCGATCAAATGGATATTGCGGTACAGGATGAGAATAATGAGCTTTATTTAATTTCAAACAAAGGTAATATCTTCTGGAAGAAAAAAATGGATAGTCAGCTTACCAGCCCCCTTTACCAGGTAGATCTCTTTAAAAACGGTAATCAGCAACTTGCTTTTTCCACTGGTTATAATTTTGAGGTTCTGGACAGAAATGGAAAAAAAGTAAAAGGTTTTCCTATTAAATTCAATGAGCCTTTGACCCAACCTCTTTCGGTATTTGATTATGATAATAATAGAACCTATAGATTTGTTCTTACTCAGAATAAAAAAGTATACATGGTGGGTCCTAAAGGCAAAGCAATTAAAGGTTTCGATTTTGAAGCTGCCGGCAGCGAAATCATTCTCCCTCCCAGACACATTAGGCTTGGAAATAAAGACTATATACTGATTGCTGAAAAATCTGGCAAACTCAACATTCTTAGCAGGCAGGGAAAAATAAGAGTTCCATTAAAGGAAACTATTGAATTCTCAGAAAATGACTGGTATGGTTATCAAAATAGCTTTATATCTACCAGCCCAAGTAAGAACCTTATTAAGATCTCACAAAATGGGAAGGTTTACAGGGAGAATCTGGGACTGGCCCCTAATAATAGATTAGTAGCCAAAAGAAATCACGTGGTATATCTCAATGAAAATGAACTTACTATAAATTCCAGCAAAATAGAGCTGGATTTCGGCCTTTACACCGACCCCCAGTTATTTACTATCCGGGATCGTGCATTAATAGCGACAACCGACATCCAGACTAAAAAAGTATACGTATTCAACGAGAAGGCTGAGCTACTGGAAGGCTTTCCTGTATATGGGAATTCACCGGTAGATATTGCCAACGCCGACCTTGATTCTAAGTTGGAACTTGTTGTAAAAGGTGAAGAGAACGAAATTCTTTTATACGAGTTTTAATGTGAGTTTTAAGGGCTGCCCCCTATCGTATTTCCTAAATTATCGAATTAGATTTACAAGTGGTAACTAATAAAAAAGCGAGGTATGATTATAAAATTATTTTCCCTCATTTTCTTCCTTAGCTTTTCTACTGAAATTAATTCTCAGAAAAAACTCAGCAGACCCGATGAGGGAATAGGAATAGAAAGCATAGACTCGGTAGTAAGCAGGTCATTTAATTTATATGACCTCCTGCTGGAATATGAAGACCTGGCATGTGAGGATAGATTGCTTAGCAAAGAAGAGATTATACAGATAGAAAAGATTTTTAATCAGTCAGATACTATTTACAAGCAAGCATTGGAAGCAGAGGCTGATTTTAAAAATGAAAATCTAATAACCCGGTTAAAGGCAACTGTTCACTTAGAAAGAGCCAAAAGGGCGATTTCCTATTGCAGGCTTTCCAGTGAAGAAATATTGAAGAAACAACAAAAGGGATTGAAGCAGTAAAGGTTTTTATTCAGAAAAGCACAATTCGGCGTCAAAAAGATCTTCAAAATGTTTCATAAGCCTTTGCTGAAGGTCCTTCATATCGATTTCCTTTTTACCAAGTTCAACATTAAGGGAGGTAACTGCTTTCCCTTTGATCCCACAGGGAATGATATTATCAAAATATCCAAGGTCTGCGTTCACATTCAATGCAAAGCCATGCATGGTCACCCAACGGCTCGCCCGTACTCCCATCGCGCAAATCTTTCTTGCAAATGGAGTTCCCACATCCAGCCATACACCGGTCTCCCCAGGGCTTCGCTCAGATTTTAAACCATACTCTTCTAAAGTAAGTATTACCGTTTCCTCCAGCAGCCTTAAATATTTATGGATATCTGTAAAAAAATTATCCAGATCCAGGATAGGATAGCCAACCAGTTGTCCCGGGCCGTGATAAGTAATGTCCCCTCCCCGGTTTATCTTATAAAAGGAGGCATTCCTGGCTTTCAATTCTGTTTCAGATATCAAAAGGTTTTCTGCATTACCACTCTTACCAAGTGTATATACATGAGGATGTTCAACGAACAGCAGGTAATTTTTAGTAGGAATATTTTTTTCTTCCCGCCGGTTTTTGATCTTAAGGTCCAGCGTGTCTTTAAAGAGTTTCTCCTGATAATCCCAGGTTTCTTTATAATCTTTAACTCCTAAATTTTCAACTTCTACTTTCTTATTCATTACTTAAGACTTGGGATTATTTAAAATAATTAGCGCGGCGATCACTCCGGGCACCCAACCTATTAAGGTTAGAATGAGCACAATTATAATAGATCCGCATCCTTTATCGTATACTGCCAGTGGGGGAAATAGAACAGAGAGTATAACTCGCCAGACACTCATTTAAAGCATATTTTCACGCAAAGATAGAATTAATATTTCGGCTTTTAAATGCGTTGTGTGGCAGGCTGATAGTCACTATATTTGCATCCGCATTTTTGTTGAATGCATAAAAAAAATTATATGCAGCAGTTATCAGAACAGGAACAGATTAGAAGAGAAAAATTAACGGCCATAAGAAAAGCCGGCATCAATCCATATCCAGCTGACCTTTTTCCGGTAGATCATTTAACTTCAGAAATCAAAGAGAATTTTGCTGAAGGCAAGAAAGTAGTGATCGCAGGAAGATTAATGTCTCGAAGAATACAGGGCAAAGCATCCTTTGCAGAATTACAGGATTCTAAAGGTAGAATTCAGGTTTACTTTAATAGAGATGAAATATGCCCTGATGAAGATAAATCTAAATACAATGACGTCTATAAAAAACTTCTAGATATTGGAGATTTCATAGGAATTGAAGGTGAATTATTCAAAACCCAGGTTGGTGAGATGACGGTTATGGTGAAAGATTTTCATCTACTGAGTAAATCTATACGGCCTCTCCCACTTCCTAAAACTGATAAAGAAGGGAATACCCATGACGGTTTTAATGACCCTGAACAAAGATATCGCCAGCGTTATGCAGATCTTGCGGTAAATCCAAAAGTTAAAGAAGTATTCGTTAAGCGAACGAAGTTGTTCAATGCAATGCGAAACTTCTTTAATGAAAGAGAATATTTTGAAGTGGAAACTCCCATTCTTCAATCTATACCAGGTGGTGCTGCAGCCAGGCCTTTTGTAACTCATCATAATGCCCTGGATATCCCATTATATCTAAGGATCGCTAACGAATTGTATCTAAAGAGACTTATAGTTGGTGGATTTGATGGTGTATATGAATTCTCGAAAAACTTCCGAAACGAAGGAATGGACAGGACTCATAACCCGGAATTCACGGCTATGGAGATCTATGTGGCCTATAAGGATTACAACTGGATGATGGATTTCACTGAAGAATTACTGGAGCATTGCGCTGTTGCAGTAAATGGTACTACAGAGGCAACCTTTGGAGAGCATAAAATAAACTTTAAAGCTCCCTATAAACGTCTCAGCATGACCGATGCCATCATAGAATACACCGGTTTTGATATAACAGGTAAATCCGAGAAAGAACTTTACGATGCTGCAAAAAGCATGGGGATTGAAGTTGATGAGACAATGGGTAAAGGAAAACTTATTGATGAGATCTTTGGTGAGAAATGTGAAGGCAACTTTATTCAACCTACTTTCATTACAGATTATCCTAAAGAAATGAGTCCGCTGTGTAAAGAACATAGAGAAAATCCAGAGCTTACAGAACGTTTTGAATTGATGGTTTGTGGTAAGGAGATCGCTAATGCCTATTCTGAATTAAATGATCCTCTGGATCAAAGAGAGCGTTTTGAGGAGCAACTAAAACTTTCAGAAAAAGGAGATGATGAAGCGATGTTCATTGATAATGACTTCTTAAGAGCGCTTGAATATGGAATGCCTCCTACATCGGGTCTTGGAATAGGAATGGATAGATTAATTATGTTCCTTACGAACAAGCAGTCTATACAGGAAGTTCTTTTCTTCCCTCAAATGAAACCCGAAAAGAAGCCGGTAGAGTTGAGTGAAGAAGAAAAAGCTGTCTTCAAATTACTGAAAGATGATAATGTTCATGAGCTGAATGTTATAAAGGAGAAATCCGGACTAAGTAATAAGAAATGGGATAAAGCCATTAAAGGCTTGAGAAAAAATAAGATAGTAGAGGTATTTAAAGAGGGTGAAAACCTGAATATTAAAATTTCATAATATCCCTTTATAACAGACTGTTTAAGACTGCGCAGATTTTAAAGCAAAGCAGTCTTAAACAGTTTTTTATTTACTTTTTACCAAACATCCCCCCAATTTTCCCGGCCATATCACCAAGGTTTTTG
>JAHELO010000144.1 GCA_024644145.1 Christiangramia sp. | reverse complement strand
TCCTGATGATGTGATCCAGAACCGGAATAAAAAGAAGAATCAGTACCGCCCCAAAGGTTCATTGCATAAACCTGCTCCATGGCGTCTTTAGTAGGCCAGGGCTTTTTGGACTGCTTAAGCGGTTTTGCTTTCTTATTCATAGTAACAATTAAAATACAATTCTATGCCTGAAACTTTTCGGTCAATTCATCCACGATAGCCTCGACCTTTTGGTTTCGTGGCTGAAGAGAATATAGTGGACTTTTAATAATGAATCAATTATCAATAATTTTAAATCTCTTCTTCTGGCAGATTAAGCAAATCTACATTCAGGCTATCGGTTAGATACCACCTGCGGTAATCCCCTTCCCTGGTTCCAATATGCACATATTTCCCCAGGGAAGTTCGCATGGGAATCATGCCTTTTTTATTCCTGGGATGTTTGAATGTTTCCTCACCAAGGATCTGGAATTCCTCCTCGATCTCTTCGATAATTTCCCTGTTTTGATTTAATCTTGTAAGATGAATCTTTCGCTGCATAAGTCTTTCTGCGTATTTACATAGGCTAAATTACACTAATAATCAACTTCAGAAAAGCAGGTTAAAAATACACAGGTGTATCGAAACTATGGTATTAAAAATAATTATTACATCATAAACTTACCAGGTTTATTGGCTCAATATGATCAAAATCTTAATTCATCTGTTCAAAAATAATAGCACCAGACAAAAATGACGGGATTGCTGGAAATCTAAGCTAAAAAAAACCGCTCTTGGAACGGGATCTTTTTTCATAGTACCTAAGCCGTAGGAATGCGCAATTTTAATATAATATGAGACTCAATATGAAAAGACTAATAGAATTATTCCAACGACACTGATAGTGACACAAGGGCTGAGAATTAAAATTTAAAAACCACTTAACACTTGATTGTTAAACATTGTTAGAAATGTAAAGACGCTTTGCTTTTATGATTATACTTATCAAAAGAAGATATTAATCAATTAAAAAAATTACCATGAAAACACCGAATTACGACGATAAGAAAGGTAAACATCCTATTCCACATGCCGAAGGAATAGCTAAAGATGAGGATAGTGAAAAACTAAAACAAAAAGATATATCCTCTGATAAGAAGGATAAAAAAGATTAAAAGAAGAAAAACGTTCTGAAATCCCGCCAACATTTGCGCGGGATTTTTTTATGTCAACGAATTCATGGAAAAGATTTGAGGGAAACATTCCATAGTACCAACCTTTCCCGATCTAATATTTTACATCTAAAATAAGGTCTTCCAGCCTTTCTTTAATAAATTAACAACAGGTAGCGTCAATGCTCCTACAACAATTCCCACGAGAAACTCGCCCAGGATTCCGGGAATACCATGCACCAGTTCATGGATAAAATGGATATTATGAACAAATATTCCTCCTGACACCAGCAGTAAGGCAATGGTTCCTATAACCGATAAACTTTTAATCAATTTTGGAAGCGCACTTACCAAAAATCTTCCAACCTTATCTGAAAAACTATTTTCCTGTTCATTGAGGTCTATCAGCTTCGCACCAAATTCATCCATACGTACTATTAGCGCCACTATACCGTAAACACCCACCGTGGCTACCAGAGCAATTATAGAAACAACCATGATCTGCGTTGCGATAGGCTCTGCCGTCACCGTACCCAAAGCGATAATGACGATCTCTACAGATAAAATAAAGTCTGTAATTATCGCAGATTTAATTTTTTCCTTTTCCCTTTCCAGGGCCTGTTCTTTGGTGAGTTCTTCCAGTTTGGGCTTTTCTGAATGATGAGCATGCGGAAAGAAATATTCATAGATTTTCTCTGCTCCCTCATAGGCCAGGTAGAGCCCGCCGGCAATTAAGATCACCTTTACCGCGACAGGCAGAAACGCACTCAGCAAAAATGCCACAGGCAGGATGATTAACTTATTTAAAAAAGAACCTTTGGTAATAGCCCAGAGAACCGGAAGTTCCCGAGATGACATAAATCCTGAAGCTTTTTCGGCATTAACCGCCAGATCATCCCCTAGGATTCCTGCGGTTTTTTTTCCGGCGACTTTACTCATTACCGCCACGTCGTCCATAAGTGCCGCTATATCATCTAATAATGCAAAAAATCCAGAAGCCATAAATAGTTGGTTAGATTAGTTCCACGAAAATCCAGCTTTTTGATGGAATCAAAAAATAATTAATATTTAGTTTAGAGTTTGGTTCATTAAAAACCCGGGAATTCCTTTTTCTTTCTCTTATTCTATAATTTTGGAAAAAATCTTCCGGTTCGCTTTTTATAAGCTTCATAATTTTTATAATGCTTTATTAATTGCTGCTCTTCATAACTAGACTTTTTTAATAGTAAAATGTATAGAACGAGGGTTAGCAAAATTCTCAAACCTGAACCGCTATAAATAGCATATGCCCCAAGACAAAGCAGAATACCGGAGTAAATGGGATGACGCACGAATTTATAAAGTCCACTCTGAACCAGACCGGCATTACTTCTGGGGGTAGGAAATGGTGAAAGGCTCCTTTTTAATTGAACCATCGCTATAATTAGAATTGCCAGGCCGGTTAGGCTTAATATAAGCAAAAAGAGCTTAAGCAAGCCTGAAACCTGGAAATACCAGAAAGAACTATCTACAGCATACAATACAAAAATGATTACCTGCAAACCAACATAAACATAATCTTTAGTTCTTAATTCCATACTTCGGTTTAATACAATGATCTATAAATTTAATGATATCAATATTTGAAAAGTCATTAACGATACTGCAGACAGGGAAAAATAATTAAATTACCTGCCCAAGCACAGGTTCCAATAATTATGCTTGAGATCGATTTAAATAAAAGTATGAAGAAAATACAAGTTGGCTTTTTAATGTCTTATGATTATGAGTTGCTTAAAAAGTCAATTCCTCCAGTATATTCAGAATCAGATACGATTTTTATAGCCTTAGATAAAAATCAAAAATCCTGGTCTGGTAAAAAATTTGACATCGATCCAGCCTTTTTTAGTTGGTTAAGGGATTTTGACCATGATAACAAGATCGTCTTTTATAGGGAAAACTTTTTTGACCCTTCCCTTAATCCTATGCAAAATGAAGTAAGAGAAAGAGAAATGCTTGGCAAAAAAATGGGTTTAGGCAATTGGATTATTCAAATAGATAGTGATGAATATTTCCTGGACTTTCGTGCTTTTATAAAGGAATTACGAGCCCGAGATTCTTACCTAGATAATCCTGAAAGAACTCCTATCCAGATAGCCGGATATTTTATTAATTTATATAAATATGTAGACCAGGGACTTCTTTATGTAGATGAAGTAAGGAATCAAAAATTTGCCACGAATTTCCCGAATTATAAAACTGGAAGGAATACCCGGACCAGGATAATATATACCAAGAATCTTGTTTTGCATGAATGTTTGTCGAGATCTGAAGAAGAGATCAAAACAAAATTCAGAAATTGGGGTCACTCACATCAGGTAAATTTTAAAAAATTTATCGAAAAATGGCGGCAGGTGAATGCTGAGAATTACAGAGAATATCAGAATTTCTTTTATCTGGAGCCGAAAAAATGGAAAAACCTGGCTTTTATAAAAGGTCAAACTATTTCTGAGATATTGAATAATCTCGATCGCAGATCGCTTGGGCCTTCTTCCGTTTATTTATGGAAAAAAAATTTCGGACAGTGGTTCAAATTTCTGTTTAAATAAATTAAGGATATATGGGTAAATAATTGGATTTTATCCTATCATTTGGATATTTTCCAAGAATGAAGTAATTTTCCCCCATGAAAGATGCTAAGTTTGCGATAACCGATATCGAGACGACCGGAGGAGGGATCAGAGGTAACAGGATCACTGAGATATGTATAATGATAGTCCAGAATGGCGAAGTAATCGGAGAGTTTTCATCCCTGGTGAACCCCAGTAAATCTATCCCGCTATATATAGAAAGTCTTACCGGCATTAATGACGAAATGGTGAGCGGTGCTCCCCAATTTTCAGAAATAGCAGATGAAATAGATAAGATCACCCGCGACTGTGTGTTTGTAGCACATAATGTGAATTTTGATTACAACATAATTCGAGCGGAATTCTCCAATATTGACAGGGATTTTAAAAGGAAACGAATCTGTACAGTTCGTCTTACAAAAAAGCTCATCCCAGGACTTTTTTCTTATAGCCTGGGAAATATTTGCACCAGTATAAATATACCACATGTAGACCGTCACAGAGCCGGAGGAGATTGCGAAGCAACGGTTACACTTTTCCAGCGTTGTATATCCCTAGATCCAGATTATGAAGTGATCACTGAATTTTTAAACCGGAAAACAGGAGCTTCATACCTTCCTCCTCATTTTAAAAATTCAGACTTTGAGAAACTGCCGACCACTACCGGCGTATATTTTTTTAAAGATAAAGATGGCGTACCTCTTTATATAGGGAAAGCAAAAAACATCAAGACCCGAATTAAGTCTCATTTCCAGGAAAGGACCAACAGGAAGTATAAACTGATGCAGGAAACCCATAGCATCGATTATGAACTAACAGGAAATGAATTATTGGCCTTGTTGAGAGAAGCTGAATTAATCCTGAAATTTTTTCCGAAATATAATAAGGCCCAGAAAAAAGTCTCACGTCCATATACACTTACCTCCTACCATAACCAAAAGGGAATTGAGCAATTTGCCTTACATAAAAACAAGATAGCACCAGTGAGCTGGATGAAATTCTACACCCGCGAGGAAGCCATAAAATTCATGGAATTTCTTTGCCAGGAATTTAATTTATGTCCCAAATATTGTGGGTTACAGGCTGGCGTAAAAGTGTGTGACCACTATAAAATTCATAACTGCAGTGGTGTTTGCACTAACGAAATAAGCAAGGAAGAATATAACACAAGGGTTGAAAAAGCAATTGAATATATTGGCACTTATGACGACTCCTGTCTATTACTGGAAAAAGGAAGAACCAAACAAGAAAAATCTTTCATCTATTTGAATAAAGGTAAGTATGCCGGCTATGGATATATTGGCGCTTCAGATGATTTTAATCAACCGGAAGAATTCAGAAATTTTCTTACCCCTTCCAAAACTTCCAGTTATGCTGACAGGATCGTGAGTAAGTATATGAATTCAAAAAAGAATCTTTCCAGGATACCTTTATCTTCAGACAATTCTCAGCGCGTAGAGGAAGAAATATGGTTTGGATAACTGAAATTGAAGGCAACGATTTCTTACTCTTATACTTTTCTAATTCTCACCTTTTTCTTTTTCAACCGTGAATTATCAAGGGTTTTAATTATTTGATGTGATTTTGATGCAGCTACAGATACAAAACTACAATCCTGCTTTAATTCAATAATTCCGAGTTCGTGTTTTTGTAAATTACCCTCTTTGAAA
>JAHELO010000143.1 GCA_024644145.1 Christiangramia sp. | reverse complement strand
TCTTTCTACCATTACCGAATATATCTTGAACAAGAATAATATGGGTAATCTAAAACGTACTAAAATGAGAAAAAAAATTGAATCATTTAAAGATCATATTATCGTGTGCGGTTACGGCCAGAATGGAAAAGAGGCCGTGCAAAAATTAATGGATTACCACAGAGAGGTTGTAATTATAGATAATGACCAGGAAGTTTTTAAGGGGGTAGATGAAGAATCTATAAATTATATCCTGGGGAATGCTACTGAAGATGAGATATTGATAAATGCGGGAATTGAGAGAGCTTCTACTTTGATTTGTACCTTACCCCGGGATGCGGACAATCTGTTCATTGTGCTATCTGCCCGGCAGTTAAAAAACGACCTAAAGATAATTAGCAGGGCGACTGAAGAAAATAGTTATAAAAAATTGAAGCTCGCCGGTGCAGATAATGTAACTATGCCAGACAGGATTGGGGGTAATCATATGGCCTCCCTGGTGGTTGTCCCAGATCTTGTGGAATTTCTGGATAATCTTTCTGTTTCTGGTGAGCATGATAGCATTACCGTGGAGCAGATCCCTTTTTCTAAGGTATGTCAAGATGGTAAAGAAAAAACGATCTCTGAAATTGGTATTCGGGAAAATACCGGGTGTTCGATAATAGGTTATAAATCTCCTTCTGGTAGTTATGTGGTAAATCCGGAGCCTTCTTTAAAGATCGAAAAAGAGTCAAAATTAATAATGATAGGAAGGCCAGATCAGATCGAAAAATTGAAAAAATATTATTCTGTTTAGTCTGATAATTGTCCCTAAATGCTGTTTGCGGAATAGGCTTTTATTTAACAGTTAATTCACAATTTAACTCCTAAAAGTTTGAAATAGCCTATTTTTTTAGCATATTCACCGGCTGAAAATTTAACTTCAAATAATTAACGAAAATCTATATGAGAAAGTATTTGCTTTCAATGTTCTTTTTATTTTTAATTTTTGGATTGTCTGCACAGGAACTGGACATCAAGGCCAAGGTTGGTAATCCTTCAAATGTGATTAATAATGGGTTCATCGAACTGGATGTAACCGGGGGAACACCACCTTACCAGTATAAGTGGTCTAACCAGTCCACCAGCCTGGAATCTAACAGATCTGAAGGGTTGACCGAAGGGATTTCATATGATGTCGTGGTGACCGACAGTCAGGGAAATTCGGTTGAAAAATCCTACAAGGTAGAAGCTGAAGCGATCACAGAACATTTCAATGGTACTTTCGCTCCTATAGTGGAAAGTATGGGAAGTGTACTTTTCTGGGATCCGTTTTCTGCTATCGGTATTTATGACCCAATGGTCTATGCTGATGTAAAAAGAGTTGAGGCTCCTTCCTGGGAGGCTCAGGAAGATGCAAAATACATTTTAAAGGAGTGGAAGGTAGCTGAAGGAGATCATGTAGAAGAGGGAGATCTTATTGCTATAATCTCTAAGAATGGTGAAGATGTAAATGCATATGCGAATGCAAAGGGTACTTTAAAATATCTTCAGGATGAAGGTGAAGTTATTTATAACTCAGAGAATAAAGAGCATGTAATTGAGCAGGGAGCTCAGTTTTTTGCCAGTATAAAATATGATGAGCCTGTTGCATTGCTTCATCCAAACGGTGATCCGCAGCAAAAGAACATACCTTTTATCGTAGTATGGCTGGTACTTGGAGCATTGTTCTTCACGATACGTTTAGGTTTTATCAATATCAGAGGATTTAAACATTCCCTGGAACTTGCTAAGGGAAAATATGATGACCCGAATGCCCCGGGACAGGTAACCCATTTCCAGGCTTTGGCCACGGCTGTTTCTGGAACGGTTGGTTTAGGAAATATTGCCGGTGTTGCTGTGGCGATCTCTTTAGGAGGAGCCGGAGCTACCATGTGGATGATCCTTGCTGGATTGCTGGGTATGTCTTCTAAGTTCGTGGAATGTACTCTAGGTGTAAAATATAGATTTATTAATTCTGAAGGTCGTGTATTTGGTGGGCCAATGAACTACCTTAGATATGGTCTTGAAAAAAGAAATAAACGTGGGTTAGGTAAATTCCTCGCTGCATTCTTCGCAATTCTTGCTATTGGTGCTTCTTTTGGAGGAGGTAATATGTTCCAGGCCAACCAGTCATTTTCAATTCTTGCAGGTGAATTTCCTATGCTTGCCGGGAATGGTTTCTGGTTTGGATTAGTAGTAGCTGTACTTGTAGGTATCGTCATTATTGGTGGTATTAGCAGTATTGCAAAAGTTACCGGAAAGATCGTTCCAATTATGGCTGCAGTTTATGTATTAGGTGCTTTTGTAGTTATTGGAGTGAACATAGAAAATTTAGGTCCTGCTTTCGCAGCGATCTGGGATGGTGCTTTTAGTCCCAGCGCTTTGAAAGGTGGGGTAATTGGAGTTCTAATTGTTGGTTTCCAGCGTGCTGCTTTCTCGAATGAGGCCGGGGTTGGATCTGCTGCTATTGCACACAGTGCGGCGAAGACCAATCATCCACCCTCTGAAGGATTTGTAGCTCTATTAGAGCCATTTATAGATACGGTTGTGGTATGTACGCTTACCGCCCTGGTTCTTATCTTTACCGGAATGCACGAAGTTGAAGGTGTGGGCGGTGTAGAACTTACATCTACTGCCTTCGGTAGTGTTATTTCATGGTTCCCATATGTACTGGCAACAGCAGTATTTTTGTTCGCCTTCTCTACGATGATCTCCTGGTCATATTACGGGATGAGAGCTTGGACTTATCTGTTCGGAAAAAGTAAAAAGAATGAGATTGTTTATAAGGTGTTATTCCTTGTATTTGTAGTTGTTGGTGCTTCTGTAAGTCTGGGAGCGGTACTGGATTTCTCAGATATGATGATCCTTGCCATGTCCTTTCCTAATATTATAGGATTATACTTTATGATTGGGGAAGTAAGTAACGATCTTAAGGAATATACGCATAGACTTAAAGCTGGTGAATTGTTTCACAAACCTGAAAAAGGAAAAGCTGAAACAACCTCTTAATCCAATCGGATAAAAATGAAATTTTTAAGATCCCATTTTGCACTTTCTCGAAGTCAGCAAAATGGGATTTTTGTTTTAGTATTATTAATCATCATCTTTCAGGTGCTCCTGGTGATTAATATATTTCCTGAAGAAGAACCTGAAGCTATTAGTGATGAGGCAATACAAGTTTTACAGCAACGCCTGGATTCTATTAATCTGTCAAAAAATGCGCAGCGAGATACCATTTATGCGTTTAATCCGAATTTTATAACCGATTTTAAAGGATATCAACTCGGGATGAGTGTAGAGCAGATAGATCGTTTACTCGCCTATCGCGCTTTAGGTAAATGGGTGAATACAGCTGAAGATTTTCAAAAAGTTACGGGTGTTTCAGATAGTTTGCTTAAAAAACTGAAGCCATCTTTTCGTTTTCCCGAATGGACAAAAAAAGAGGCTAACGTAAGAATTCTTTCGACTAAAGATTCTTTACCAGTTATGCGAATAGATCTTAATATTGCCACCCCTGAAGATCTGAAAGCAATAAATGGAGTTGGGGAAGTATTATCGCAAAGGATCGTGAAATACCGGAGGCGTATTGGTGGATTTCTGCATCTCATGCAGTTAAAAGATGTATATGGTCTTTCTCCAGAGGTTCTATTAAAGATAGAAAAGCGATTTTATATACAATCCCGGCCAGACCTTGAACTCAAATCCCTGAACTCAATTACGGTTTCTGAACTTGCTGAGATTCCTTATTTTAACGATCATTTAGCCCGGGAAATAATTCGTTACCGAAATTTGCATGAGGGTATCTCCTCTTTTGAAGAATTAGCAAAAATTGACGGTTTTCCTTCCGATAAAATCGATAGAATTAAATTATATTTGGCGTTAAGGTGATATTTGAGAATAAAATGATCTCAAATTATTAATTACATAATCAGCGAAAGCAGTCCTATTCTTTTTAGGATCCTAAAAATATAATTAAAAAAATGAGTAGATATTTTACAGAGGAACATGAATTGTTCAGGAAAAGTTTTCAGGAATTTTTGCAGAAAGAAGTTGTGCCTCATATAGAGAAATGGGAGGAGACAGGAACCATAGAGAGGTTCATCTGGAAAAAATTCGGGGAAATGGGATATTTCGGATTAAATCAACCCGAGGAATATGGTGGTATGGGCTTGGACCTGTTTTACACCGTGATCTTTCTGGAAGAACTTCAAAAGATCAATTCCGGTGGATTTGCAGCAGCTATGTGGGCTCATGCTTACCTGGCAATGACCCATGTAAAAGTAGAGGCAAGCCATGAGCTAAAAGAAAAGTACCTTACTCCTGCCATCGAGGGTGAGAAAATAGGATGTTTATGCGTTTCAGAACCTTTTGGGGGATCTGATGTTGCGGGAATGAAAACAACGGCTGTTAAAAAAGGCGATAAGTATGTGATCAATGGATCAAAGACCTTTATCACGAACGGAGTTTATGCAGATTTTTATGTGGTGGCAGCTAAAACAGATCCGGAGAAAGGGAATAAGGGTATGAGTATATTCCTTCTCGATAAAGATTTTGACGGTATATCTGCTACAAAACTTAATAAGCTTGGTTGGAGGGCATCAGATACCGCGGAGCTGGCATTTGATAATGTTGAGGTTCCCGCAGAAAATTTGATGGGAGAAGCTGGTAAAGGATTTAATTATATCATGCAGCATTTTGCCATGGAAAGACTTATCATGGGGATCAATGCACATGCGAGGTCAGAATTTGCTATAGAATATACACTCGGTTATATGAAAGAGCGTGAAGCCTTTGGTAAAACGCTAGATAAGTATCAGGCATTAAGACATTCACTTGCTGAAATGGTAAGTGAAGTTGAGGTGATCAAGGAATTTAATTATGCTACAGCAAAAAGGCTTAATGACGGTGAATATGTGGTTAAAGAGGCCAGTATGTCTAAGTTGCTGGCTACTAAAATATCAGATGATGTAATGTATAAATGCTTGCAGATGCTTGGCGGTTATGGTTATATGGAAGATTACCCGATGGCCAGAATGTTCAGGGATAGCAGGCTGGGCCCTATTGGAGGTGGTACTTCAGAGATTCTGAAAGAGATTATCGCAAAAATGGTGATCGATAAAAAAGAATATAAGCCAGCAGCAAAGTAGTAGTTGGTAATTGTAAATATTCAAGTAAACCCCGGCATTGTTCGGGGTTTATTTTTTTAAGCTATTATAAAAGGTCCTTCGGATCTTTTCGCCAGTTATAAAAAAACCTTTTGCTTCTTCGTCTGAATAAAATTCCCTGGTTAGGTCTTCATCCTTTACAATTTCAGTTTCATTCTTTCCCTTCTCAATAGCCCGCGCTACATTATCCCTAATCGTTTTCAGCATATGTAAATAATCCCTGTATTCTTTTACAGAAGCTATTTTTCCGTGACCCGGAATGATCCTGGTATTTTCATTAATGATGGA
>JAHELO010000142.1 GCA_024644145.1 Christiangramia sp. | reverse complement strand
ATTGTAGTATCGTAAAGTAGATTCTACTTTAAACTTAATCTTTCATTGCTTGAATTTAATTTATTACAAATCAGAATGTTAACTAAAGTGTTTTGTAGTTATCTTTAATATAGATCGAAAATATTTAGGGCGTGGCTAAAAGAGGTTTATGGAAAAGTACTAAAAGTTTCTTTGAAGAAGCTGGTGATCTGGTCTATTTCACCATCAGGTTTTTCCGAGAACTGGTCAAGCCCCCATTTGAGTTCAGGGAATTGCTCCGGCAATGCTACCAGATGGGGAACAAGTCCTTATTGCTAGTAGGAGTGACGGGGTTTATTCTTGGCCTTGTTTTTACCCTACAATCCCGACCAACCTTAATGGAATTTGGTGCAGAATCATGGATGCCATCCATGGTTAGCATCTCGATTGTTCGCGAAATTGGCCCGGTTATTATAGCGCTTATTTGTGCCGGGAAAATTGGATCTGGAATCGGTGCTGAACTGGGCTCTATGCGGGTGACAGAACAGATAGACGCGATGGAGGTTTCCGGCACCAATCCTTTCAAATATCTGGTGGTTACAAGAATTATAGCTACAACCTTAATGCTGCCATTATTGATTTTGATAGGGGATGCGATAGCCCTTTTTGGTTCTGCGATTATAGAAAATCTAAAAGGTGAGGTGTCATTCCAGTTATATTTCAATCAGGTATTTGATGCACTAACATTTGCAGATGTTATTCCTGCTATCATTAAATCCTTCTTTTTCGGTTTTGCCATAGGCCTGGTAGGCTGTTATAAGGGCTATTATTGCTCTAAAGGCACCGTTGGCGTAGGTGAAGCGTCTAACGCAGCCGTGGTATATACCTCAATGTTATTATTTGTGATAGATTTTATTGCTGTTTTTGTGGCTGATATATTTTATGGATAAATGGAAGATGAAAAAAATATAAAACCAATTTTAGAGATCCGGGATCTTAAAAAGTCTTTTAGCGGAAAGCCAGTATTGAATGGGTTTAACCTGAAGCTATATGATGGCGAGAACCTCGTAGTTATGGGAAAATCTGGTTCGGGTAAAACGGTGATGATCAAGTGCCTGGTAGGCTTGATGCAGGCTGATAGTGGAATTATAAGAATCAAGGATCAGGATATTATAATTCTTGGACGAACAGAATTGGATTTATTAAGAACTCATATTGGTTTTTTATTTCAGGGTAGTGCCTTATATGACTCTATGACCGTTAGGGAAAACCTGGAATTTCCACTACGAAGACATAAAAAGAAACTTAATTTAAAAGAAAGTACAGAAAGCCTGGTTTTGGAAGCATTAAAAAATGTGGGTCTGGAACATACGGTAGATCTAATGCCTTCAGAATTATCTGGAGGTATGCAAAGAAGGGTGGCCCTGGCCCGTGCTCTTATATTAAAGCCAGAGATAATTCTTTATGATGAACCTACAACAGGTCTGGATCCAATAACCGCAAAAGAAATAATTCAGCTTATGAGGCGCATCCAGGAAACTTATAATACATCCTCGCTAATTATTACACATGATGTGGATTGCGCCAGGGTGATTTCTAACAGGATGATTCTACTAGTTGATGGGATTAATTATATCGAAGGTTCGTTTGAAGAATTATCAAATACCGATGATCCCAAAGTGCAGGCCTTTTTTAAAAATTAATGATCATGACAAAAACAACTTCGCAAAAAATAAAACTAGGGGTATTTGTGGTTATCGGGACACTTATTCTAATTGCCGCTCTATATTTTATTGGCAATCGTCAACATCTTTTTACTAAGAATATTCAGGTCCTGGCAGAATTTGAAAATGTTAATGGCTTACAGGTAGGGAACAATGTTAGGTATTCCGGGATCAATGTAGGTACTGTAAGTAAAATAGAAATGCTGGCTGAATCCAGGATTCTGGTACATATGATGGTTGAAGAGACCACAGGTAAATTTATTAAAAAAGATGCTATAGCAACTATAGGATCTGATGGTCTGGTGGGAAGTATGGTAGTGAATATCTTACCGGGCAATGAAAATCTAAGGGCGGTACAGGCGGGTGATACTATTGCAACCTACAGCAGGATAGGAGCAGATGATATGTTATCTACTTTAAATGTTACTAATGAAAATGCAGCTTTGCTAACTTCAGACCTATTGAAGATCACCAACAAAATTCTGGAAGCCAAAGGAACACTTGGAGTGTTAGTTAGTGATTCTATACTGGCTCAGGATATAAAACTAACTTTAAAAAATCTTAAGGAGACCAGTGAACAAACTACCAGAGCAATGAAAAAATTAAATAGAGAACTGGCAAATATAGATTTTGAAAGAAGTGTAGCAGGAACTCTTTTAAGTGATACCATTGCAGGAAATCGAATAAAGAATATCATGATTGAACTTGATTCTTCTTCAGCAAACATCCATCAAATTACCAAAAATGTGGAATCATTGACCCTTAAGATGAGAAATGAAGAAGGTGCACTGCATTATCTTACCCAGGATAAAAACCTTGTTCGAAATATAGACTCCACAATAATAAATATCAGGGAATCTTCATATAAGCTAAATGAAAATATGGAGGCTCTGAAAAATAACTTTTTTTTCCGTGGCTATTTTAAAAAACTTGAAAGGCAAAAGAAAAGGGCGGAGAGAAAAAAATAGGTCTCACTGGAATGCTTGTTATGGCACCTTAAGATCTGGCAAAAAATATTGCACCTTTCTCCTCCAGGAGTTTTACCGCAGCTTGATATCCTATATCGAAAATTTCATCCATCGTTTTTAAACTGAAAAGGCCATAGTTTTCTAATTCCCGTGGTGATAAAAGAAGATCACACCATATAAACTTGGGGATACATTGCTGATTCAGGCTAATTTGATAGGCCCTGGTAATTACCTGGTAAGAGTGTTTTAGCCTATTAGTTTGAATCTTTTTTAAGGGATTCACGTATCCTCCAATTATCTTATCACAGCAGCTCTGCAAAGGCTCAATGGGAAAATTATTGGTGATTCCCCCATCTGCATATAATTCATCTTTAAAATGTACAGGTGTGAATATTCCGGGGATAGATGCTGAAGCCATTAAAGGTTTTATAAGCTCACCGCTTTCAAAGGTGATGTGTTTTCCCGTGATTAAATTTGTGGTATTTACAAAGAGTTTCTTTTTTAGAATGCTGAAATCATCTTCAGAAAAAAAATTGAGAAAATCTTTATAGAATTTACCGGTATCGATAAATCCGGGTTTATTCCGGGCATATCGTTTATAATGAAAAATAGGAACCGATTTAAAAAATGCCAGGATTTCCTCCCATTTAGCCCCATACGCATACATGGCTCCAATAATCGCACCAGCGCTTGTTCCGGATATATGTGTAATATTAATATTGAATTCCTCCAGGGCTTTAATGAACCCAATTTGAGCTACACCCCGGGCTCCGCCACCCGATAATACCAAACCTATTCTCATATAACTGCGTGTTTATAAATCTTAAATTACGTTTTTCCTGCGAGTTATAGTTTTTATTAAAAAATAGTTTCACTGTCCTCCAGTGAGGTGAGAAAATTGAAATACGAAAATCCTGGGATTAACAACTAATATTCAGACCATAATTGTTCCATCTCCCATCTCGATGATGCGATCTGTATTTGAGGCAAAATCCAGATCGTGGGTGACAACCAGGAGTGATAAACCTCTGTCTCTATTTAGGTCTCTAAAGATATTGAAGACAATTTCAGCATTATAACTATCTAAATTACCCGTAGGTTCATCTCCCATTATGATTAGTGGTTCATTGATAAGTGCCCGGGCAATTGCTACACGCTGTTTTTCGCCCCCGGAGATTTGGGAAGCTTTTTTTAAAGCCAGTTTTTCTATTCCCAGGATGTTAAGTTTTTCTATGGCGTCGTGTTCAATTTCTGAAGGGTTTTTAAGACCCAGTTTTTTTGCCGGAAGCATTACGTTTTCCAGAACACTGAAATCTGAAAGTAAATAGTGAAACTGAAATACGAAACCTATGTATTTATTGCGAATAAATGATAAAGAGTTATTCTCCAGTCCCGTGATCAGCTTTTCATTGAAATATAAATGCCCATCATAATTGGTATCCATAGTGGAAAGGATATATAATAAGGTAGATTTTCCGCATCCGGATTTACCCATAATAGACACAAATTCACCACTGTTTACCTTGAATGTAATATTTTTTAGCACATGAAAAACACTCCCATTCTTGAAGTCTTTATTGATATTTTTTGTTTCCAGAATCGTTTTCATAATCTCTAATATTGACCTCTAATTATTTCTACGGGATCTATGTTTTTTGCTTTAATGGAAGGAAGAAAACCTGCAAGAAAAGTGAAGAAGATGGCAAAAACGATCCCTATAAGGTAGAACCAGGGATCGTAATTAATGGGGTAGGTGGTGATGGTAGGCAATGCCTCTGTATTAAAAGGTATTTCGTCTATAAGGGAAGATAATATATAACCGATTACAAGTCCTAGAAAACCTCCGGCCAGGCCAATGATCATCGCCTGGCTCATAAAGATTAACTGTACATCCCTTCCCGAAAATCCTACAGCTTTTAAAATGGCGATATCGTTCATTTTTTCATATATAAGCATATTCAGGATATTGTAAATTCCAAAGCCGGCAACTATAAGTAAGGTAATTGAAACAACATAGGTAATAAGGTTCCTGATGGTAGTTCCAGTTTCAAATTGAGCATTTGCAGTATTGATATCTATTGCCTGTAGGTTGAATTCTTTTTTAATATTATCAGCCAGGATGGGTGCGTAGTTTATATCATTAAGTTTTACATTTATATCTGTAATATAATTGTCAGGTTCTCCCATTATGCGTTGCACGGTCTTTATGGTTGCGAAGCTTTGAATATTATCGAGGTCTGCAATTCCGCTTTGATAAATTCCAACGATCTTAAGTGGGAAGGTTTCCCCTGTTATCGTACTTATTTGAACCCGGTCTCCTGCCTCAAGGGACATTTTATTTGCTAACCCGGCCCCTAATAAAATCCCGTTCTCAATATTTACCAGGGATGTTGGGCTACCCTCGATGAGGTAATCATCAAAATTAAAAAAGGAGGCTTCTTGCATTATATCGATTCCGGTTAAATTTCCTCCTAGTTCTATGGAGCCCGCGATAAAAAATATTTGTGTTTTTACCTGTGGTATGGCGGCTATTACATTATTATCCCGGTTTAAAAAATCAATCAGGGGGATGGCATTATGAATTTTTTTCTGAATCTTTTTAGGTTTAACAGACCTCACTATTTTCCAGCTATCTTCAAAGTCCCGATATAGATCTGAAGGCTGATTCTCACTTGGCTGGATCTCATTATAAATATGGACGTGTGGGGTTTGATTAAGTATTAAATTATCAAGCATTTGGTTGAGACCGGTCATAAAGCCCACAAGGGTAATATAGGCGCCAATACCAAAAGTGACCCCCAGGGCAGCTATGACAGTTTGTTTCATTTTTGTTGTC
>JAHELO010000141.1 GCA_024644145.1 Christiangramia sp. | reverse complement strand
AAATAAGATTCTGATTAAAAAGGTTAGGGTTGATAAAGGGAGTTTCCAAATGTTCGAGACAGACAGTACAGAGCACAGATTATTTGCGCAGATCAACACCATCAAAATGGAGCAGGTTCGCATTAATGCCAAAACATTAAAAGAAACGATTCCGTTTAATTATGACCTTATACTATTAAATGCTGACAGTCTATTTTATGATCTAAGCAAACAGCAGGAATTTGCAGTAGGGGACCTGATGATAGATAATAATAAAGTTACGGCCAGGGATCTGAGAATTATTCCTAAATATTCAAAATCTGGTCATCAACAAACAATTAGTACCGAGAAAGACAGATATGAGCTGGTAATAGATACATTGAAAATGGACGCCCTAACCTGGTCTATACAAAATGATTCGCTAAAATTTCAGAATCCTGTCACCAGGATTAGCGGGATGAATTTTGAGATTTACCGGGATAAACTTCAGCCAGATGATACAAGCACCAAGCCATTATATAGTAAAATGATCAGGCAGCTACCTATTTTATTAGATCTGGATAGTATAGAAGTGAAAAGAGCATATATAAGATATGAAGAGAAAATTCATGCAGACAGGGAGCCTGGAGTAGTCGAATTTTCTAACCTAAATGGTATCATTAAAAATATCACTAATACAGGTCTTGGTAGGAAGGATTTTCCGAAAACGAACATACAGCTTAATACGAACTTTATGACCACCGCACCATTGCAGGTGAACTGGGAATTTGATATAAGCGATATGAGCGACCAGTTTCATATTTCGGGGGAAATGGGTCAGTTGGCGGCAGAGCAAATGAATAAATTTATGAAACCCGCTATGAACGTTGAGGCTAAAGGGGAGATCTTAAATATGTATTTTAATTTCTACGGGAACAACAACCAGGCAAATGGTGATATGAGGTTGGAGTACAAAGATTTTAAGGTGGAGGTCTTACAGAAAGATGGCCAGAAAAAGAATAAGATTGTTTCTGCGCTGGCTAATCTTATTGTAAAGAATAAAGCACTAAATGAAAAAGCGAATTATAAGGAAATAAGTTATACCAGAGACAAAACTAAATCTTTCTGGAACTACTTATGGAATCTAATTAAGAACGGAGCGCTAAAAGCCTTTCTTTAAAGTTTAAAGGTAACCACAGGTTTGTTGGAGTGGTTTACCAGGTCTTCGCTGATACTGCCATTAAAAAAATGTGCCAGGCCTTTCCGGCCGTGGGTTCCAATTCCTATTAACCCTGCGTTCACTTTAGCAGCAAAATTCAATATTCCCTGTTCCACATTTATATCATTATAGATATGGATCTTGTAATCATCGGAATCCAGATCGCCGGCAAATTCGGTCAATCTTTGGAAAGCTTCCTTGCTGGTCACGAAATCGTTGGGGGTATTCACAAATAAAAGATGCAGTTTAGTACTTAGTGTCCTGGCAAACTCCACTGCTTTTTTCAATACCTTCTGGTGAGCTTTGTTGCCATCGGTTGCGAATATAAAATCATCGATTTTAAATTCAGGAATGGCTTTTTTAATTACCAGTACAGGTATTTCTGAATGTCTCACTACCTTTTCTGTATTGGAGCCTATGAACATTTCCTGAAAACCTCGCGCGCCATGGGATCCCATTATGATTAGGTCGCAATTTTTTTCTTTTCCTATTTCCAT
The DNA here is from genome assembly GCA_024644145.1 of Christiangramia sp. Lineage (GTDB taxonomy): Bacteria > Bacteroidota > Bacteroidia > Flavobacteriales > Flavobacteriaceae > Christiangramia. The sequence goes on along the minus strand of JAHELO010000141.1, from coordinate 3,845 downwards.
AATTCCTTCAAAGGCACGGTGGAATTCTACCACCTCGTGCACTTTAATTCCTTCCAGGTATGGTTCTTTGACGATCTTGTTAAATCTCTGGTGAGCAAGCTTCATGAAAAACAGGGCTTCCGGCATGTTCTGGCTGCCTCCACCCACTGGATCTATTAGCTGCAGAGGTAATTCCAGCATGTGTAATAAATAAATCTCTCCGTTAAATTTACGTGCAAGTTGAGCTGCGACCTTTAAGGCGTTTTCAGCCTGGTCACTGAAGTCTGTAGGGACTAGAATATTTTTCATAATGCTTGTTAATGGCTTGTAAATTAATGCTTTATTAAAATTACAAAGAATATTTTATCTGAACCTTAATATTTGCTTTTTTATGGTGCTTGGTAAATCACCAAAATTGGGGACTGCCTGCCCTGAATATTTGATGATGCTCATTTCATTTAGAATCACGTTTTTATACTTGGAAAATATTGCTATATTTGCAGCGTTGAAACTAAAAAAAGTACAGCGAGGGGACAGAAGTCCCCTCTTTTTATAAACATATGCTGAAGGAGAAGGTAGAAAAGTTAGCAGAGAAGGCATTCGAAGAAAATAATTCCTTATTTTTAATCAGCCTTGATGTAAACTCCGCCAATCACATTAAAATAGTATTGGACGGGGATGAAGGAGTTTCAGTAAATGACTGTATCACGGTGAGTCGTGCCATAGAGCACAACCTGGACAGGGAAGAGGAAGATTTTTCTCTTGAAGTAACTTCGGCCGGGGTTTCTGAACCTCTATTAATGCCGAGACAATTCAAAAAGAATTTAGGTCGCAGGTTAAAGGTGAAAACCGAGAATGATAAATTCGAAGGTGAGCTTGTATCTGCAGATGAAAATGAAATAAAGCTTTCATGGAAAGCGAGAGAGCCAAAACCGGTGGGTAAAGGCAAGATTACAGTACAGAAAGAGGCGATATTGCCTTATGCTGATATTGTGGAAGCAAAAGTTAAAATAACATTTTAATCACAAATTGATATGGAAAATATCGCGTTGATTGAGTCATTCTCAGAGTTTAAAGATGATAAGCTCATAGATCGTGTTACGTTAATGGCGATCCTGGAGGATGTTTTTAGAAATGCTTTAAAGAAAAAGTATGGAGAAGACGATAATTTTGATATTATTGTAAACCCTGATAAAGGAGATCTTGAGATCTGGAGAAACCGGATCGTGGTAGCTGATGGTGAGGTTGAAGACTCTAACAGGGAAATATCTCTTACTCAGGCCAGAAAGATCGAACCCGATTTTGAGGTTGGTGAAGATGTTTCAGAAGAAGTGAAGCTGGTAGATCTTGGTAGAAGAGCGATTTTGGCCCTGCGTCAAAACCTTATTTCTAAGATCCACGAGCATGACAATACGAATATTTACAAGCAGTTTAAGGATCTTGAAGGAGAGATTTATACTGCAGAAGTTCATCATATAAGGCACAGAGCTATTATTCTTCTTGATGATGAAGGTAATGAGATCGTGCTTCCAAAAGACCGCCAGATTCCTTCAGATTTCTTCCGTAAGGGGGAAAATGTAAGGGGAATCATAGAAAGCGTCGAATTAAAAGGTAACAAACCTACAATCATAATGTCCAGAACCGCTCCAGGTTTCCTTGAGAAATTATTCGAACAGGAAATCCCTGAAGTTTTTGATGGTTTAATTACTATTAAAAAAGTAGTGCGTGTTCCTGGAGAGAAAGCCAAAGTAGCGGTAGATTCTTATGACGATAGAATAGATCCTGTTGGAGCTTGTGTAGGGATGAAAGGTTCCAGAATTCACAGTATTGTACGTGAATTGGGGAATGAGAATATAGATGTGATTAATTTCACCAATAATGAGCAGTTATTTATCACCAGAGCTTTAAGCCCGGCGAAAATAACTTCCATTAAAATGGATGAGGAAGCAAAAACGGCTGAGGTTATGCTGAAGCCTGAAGAAGTTTCTAAAGCAATTGGTAGAGGTGGGCACAATATTAGATTGGCTGGTCAGTTGACGGGTTATGAAATAGATGTGTACCGTGAAGGTGTTGAAGAAGATGTTGAGTTGAAAGAATTTACCGATGAGATTGAAGATTGGGTGATCGCCGAATTTTCAAAAATCGGTCTGGATACAGCGAAAGCTGTGTTAGAGCAGGATGTAGATGATCTTGTTCGTCGTACAGATCTGGAGGAAGAAACCATTAAAGATGTAATGGCTGTTCTTCGTTCAGAATTTGAAGAATAATATTTTTAGAATACAGAATACAATAAAAGAGGTTAATTTAGAGGGCAATTTATGGCAGAAGCGAAAACAACGCGATTAAATAAAGTTCTACGTGAGTTCAATATCTCGTTAGACAGGGCTGTGGAATATCTTACTTCCAAAGGCTATGAGATAGACGCACGTCCAACTACCAAGATCTCGGGAGAAATCTACGAGGTGCTTTCTGACGAGTTCCAAACCGACAAGAGTAAAAAGGTAGCTTCCAAAGAAGTTGGAGAGGAGAGAAAGAAAGAGAAGGAAGAGCTGCGCAAGGAAATTGAGGAGAAACGTAAGGCTGAAGAGGAAAAGAAGGAGAAGGAAGAAGAGTCTATTTCAGCGCGGGCAAAACTCGAAGGTCCAAAAACTGTTGGTAAAATAGACCTGGACAAAAAGCCGGGTGAAAAACCAAAGAAAGAGGAAGAAGCCGCCCCTAAAGAAGAAGCTAAGGAAGTTCCAGCTGAAGAACCTGTCAAAGAAGCTGAAGCACCAAAGCAACCTGAGCAACCTGAGGCGAAAGCCGAAGAAAAAGTTGAGGAGCCTAAGAAAGAAGAGAAAAAGGCCGAACCTGCAGCAGAAGAGCCTAAGAAAGAAGAGCCTGCTGCTGAAGAAGAGGCTAAGGAAGAATCCAGTACTATAGAGACTAAGTATACCAAACTTAGTGGCCCTAATTTTACTGGAAAGAAGATCGACCTTTCTCAATTCAAGAAGCCTGTTAAGAAGAAGGAAGAGAAGAAAGACGATAAGAAGGATGATAAGGATAAGCGCAAGAAACGTCGTCGTCGCATCAGTAAAGATGTAAAAGGCGGAGGTGGAAATCAGCGCGGAGGTAATAAACAACAGGCTGGTAGAAAAAGAAGTAAGCCAATTACCAAAGAAGAGCCTACTGAGGAAGAAGTACAGAAACAAGTACGTGAAACTCTTGAAAAACTTCAGGGGAAATCTTCTAAAGGGAAAGGTGCCAAATACCGTAGAGAGAAAAGAGATCAGCACCGTCAAAGATCTGAGCAGGATCTTGCACAGCAGGAGTCTGATGAGAAGATCTTAAAAGTAACTGAATTTGTTACGGTGAGTGAAGTTGCGACCATGATGGACGTTTCTGTAACTCAGGTGATCTCGGCATGTATGTCACTTGGTATGATGGTGACCATGAACCAGAGGCTTGATGCAGAGACATTAAGTATCGTTGCTGAAGAATTTGGCTATGAGGTTGAATTCACAACAGCAGATGTTGAAGAAACCGTTGAAGAGGTAGAAGAAAATCCGGAAGATCTGGAGTCAAGAGCTCCTATCGTTACGGTAATGGGTCACGTAGATCACGGTAAAACTTCCCTTCTGGATTACATCCGTAAGGAGAATGTAATTGCCGGGGAGAGCGGAGGAATTACTCAGCACATAGGTGCTTACGGGGTAAAACTCGAAAGCGGACAGAAGATTGCTTTCCTTGATACACCGGGTCACGAGGCCTTTACGGCGATGCGTGCTCGTGGTGCACAGGTTACAGATATTGCAATTATTGTAATTGCAGCAGATGATGATGTAATGCCGCAAACTAAAGAGGCTATTTCTCACGCTCAGGCGGCA
>JAHELO010000140.1 GCA_024644145.1 Christiangramia sp. | reverse complement strand
TGCTGTGGGTGCTTATGGAGTATTTTTCCCAATGCACTTTATTGGTATTGCAGGTCTTCCAAGACGTTATTACACAAACACCAATTTCCCATATTTCGATGATTATGCAGATGTGAATGTGATCATTACTGTTGCTGCAATCATCACTGCACTGGTTCAGTTGGTATTCCTTTACAATTTCTTCGGTTCTATTTTCTTCGGAAAAAAGGCTGTACAGAACCCTTGGAAATCGAATACATTAGAATGGACTACTCCGGTAGAACACATCCACGGAAACTGGCCGGGGAAGATTCCTTCGGTTTACCGTTGGGCTTACGATTACTCTAAGACCGGTGACGATGGAGAATATGTGATCAAAGGTCAGGATTTTGTCTCTCAAACCACTCCTCTGCAGGAGGGCGAGGAAGAGCTTCATCATTAAGCAAGACCTTTACATATAAGATATTTGAAAAGCCTTTTCCAAACCGGAAGAGGCTTTTTTAATTATCTTTGATTTTGGAATTTTGAAGCTAATCTTTTTCATTTTTCCTATCTTAATCCGGATAACAGATCTTATGATGAACGAAAATCTTGATGCAAGCGGGGAGAACTTTTCCGCGGAAGAATTTGATATAGAAAGAGCGTTGAGACCGCTCAGTTTTGATGATTTTGCAGGCCAGGAACAGGTGCTGGAAAATCTTCAGATATTCGTTCAGGCGGCCAATCTTAGAGGAGAAGCTTTAGATCATACGCTTTTTCATGGCCCTCCGGGATTAGGAAAAACTACACTGGCACATATCCTTGCCAATGAACTAAATGTAGGAATCAAGATCACCTCTGGTCCTGTACTGGATAAACCAGGGGATCTTGCAGGTTTACTGACCAACCTGGATGAAAGGGATATTCTTTTCATAGATGAGATTCACAGGTTAAGCCCAATAGTTGAGGAATATCTGTATTCTGCTATGGAAGATTACCGGATAGATATTATGATCGAAACGGGACCAAATGCCAGAACGGTGCAGATCAACCTGAATCCTTTTACGCTTATAGGTGCCACTACCAGATCTGGTCTTCTAACTGCACCTATGCGTGCAAGATTTGGCATCTCCAGTAGACTCCAGTATTATTCAACAGAATTACTTTCAGGGATCGTTGAGCGAAGTTCAGATATTCTCAATGTTCCTATTTCCCAGGAAGCCGCAATAGAGATCGCTGGCAGGAGCAGGGGAACACCACGAATTGCGAATGCATTACTTAGAAGGGTGCGTGATTTTGCCCAGATAAAAGGGAATGGAAAGATAGATATCGAGATTGCTAAGTTTGGTCTTAAGGCCTTAAATGTAGATGCACATGGCCTCGACGAAATGGATAATAAGATTTTGGAGACTATTATAGATAAATTTAAAGGCGGGCCGGTAGGAATCACTACCCTGGCCACTGCGGTTAGTGAAAGTGCTGAAACTATTGAAGAGGTATATGAACCATTCTTGATTCAGCAGGGTTTTATATACAGAACTCCTCGAGGACGAGAGGTCACAGAGCATGCTTATAAGCATCTGGGTCGAATTAAAGGCAGTACCCAGGGAGGCTTATTTTAATTAATCACCAAAGGATTGTCGGGCTGAGGGCAGTTGAAGCCTCCCGTACTGGAAATCTGAAAATGTTAGCCTGAGCGCAGAAATGCCACTCTTTATAACAAAATACCTGATAAAATCAGCTAATCTTGCTTCGGCTGCGCTCAGCATGAGAGAAAATTGAAATTTGAATAAGAAACAAAATATACCCGAAGTTTCCCTGTTCCGGTTTTTAAGGCATTCTGCGAATATCCTTAAAAATCCGCTTCCTTTTCATCACAAAAATTTCTAGGAAAAAGGAGATACTTTCAGGTTAAATATAGGTTTCAATAAATCTGTCATATTCTCCAGGGACGCCGGTTTGGTAGAATATGTTCTGCAAAAGAATCAGAAAAACTACGTGAAGTCTGAGATCCAAACGAAAGACCTTGTAAAATATGTTGGAGAAGGTCTGTTAACTTCAGAAGGTGAACACTGGAAAAAGCAACGAAAACTTATACAGCCGGCATTTCATAAAAAGAAGCTAGCCAATTTACTGGAGTCGATAAAAGGAGCCATACTCACCGAGTATACCCGAATTGATCCAGAAGCCGTAATAGATGTTTTCCCTGTATTTAATGATCTGGCTTTTCAAACAGTAGTGAAATCACTTTTTAGCAGTGTGGCGAACCAGGAGGAGATCAGCAGGCTTCAGTTTATTACCGAAGAAACTCAAAAAATGCTGGTGAAAGAACTTCGGCAGCCATACCTGGGATGGTGGTTCAGGGCAAGTGGGAAAATAGAAAGTTATCTCAGGCTAACTGCTGAGGCCAGAGCCATTTTAAAGAAAATGGTTAATGAAAGGAGAGCTTCCAATAAACGGTATGACGATCTTCTGGATATGCTTTTGGAAGCGAAATATGAGGATGGAAAGTATATGGATGAGGAGCAGCTCATTGATGAAATCCTGATTCTTTTTACTGCTGGTCACGAAACCACTTCCAATTCCTTAACCTTTACCGCTCAATTACTCGCGCATAACCCAAACTGGCAGGAAAAAATTTCCAGTGAAGTGAGGGATCTACAAAATAAGGGTCTGGATCTAATGAGTTTCGTAACTGGAGCGAAATTGACTCAACAGGTGATCGAGGAGTCGATGCGCTTATTTCCCCCCGCATATTTTATAGACAGGGTGAATGTGGAGCCAGATGAATTCGAGGGTAAATATTTTAGCCCTGGCTCCAATCTTCTGTTTTCCCTCTACGAGGTGCACAGACATCCCGATTTATGGGAAAACCCGGATGCATTTATGCCGGAACGATTTGCAGAGGGAGGACGAAAATATTCGTCTCAGTATTTTCCTTTTGGCGCTGGTCCCAGGAAGTGCATAGGCAATAACTTTGCAATGTTCGAAATGATCCTTGCAGTTTCTGAAATCGTAAATCGATATAAGATCTTGCCGGTTTCAGGAGAGATAGAAATCAAACCTTTGATTACTTTAAAGCCTAAGAATGCGTTTTTAAAGTTTGAGAAGAGAACAGTTTAGTAATTTTCTCAGGATTTTTTAGTGTTTATATTAAAGTGGACGCTTTTCAAGCATTAAGTATTGGAATCTAACATATATCACGAGACCAATGCTGAAACCTACTCAATTCTGCAGCTTTCATAATCTTAATTAACAGGGTTATCCCCTATTGAGGGACGTGTACTTATTTTCTAATTTTACGAACCTTTCCGCCCTACCGGATAGATGTAAAGGATCAACTTATTAAACTATAAGTTATGCCGGTATTTATGGATCTTCACATAGGGCAGGATATTACTCCTGAAATCGTGGCTATGGCCCATCAAAGAGACCTTGATATTCAGCATGAATTTAATTGTAAATGTTTAACCTATTGGATTGATGAACCTAGGGGTAATGCCTATTGCTTGATCGAGGCACCTAATAAGGAGGCTGTTTACGCCTTGCATAAAAAATCCCACGAACAACTGCCAGATGAGATCATAGAAGTGGACCGAAGAGTAATAAAAGCATTTTTGGGTCGCATTCACGATCCGGAGGTTGTAGACTATATTATTGATCAGAAAATCAAAGTTTTTAATGATCCCGCTTTTAGGGTCATCCTGATGGTCCAGTTAAAAGATTACATTTTACTTGAGGCTCAATTGGGAAGAACGAAAGCTGAATATTTATATAATAAGGCGAGCAGGTTTATTAGAAAACTGATAGAGAAGAATCAGGGAGTTGCTTCAGAGGAAATAGGAGAAGAAATTATAGCTACCTTCACTTCAGCCATTCAGGCTCTTCTTGTATCTCTGGAAATTCAACCTGTCTTAGGGCCGGAGTATAAAGATCTGGAAATCGAAATAGTTATCCATGCTGGTCAACCGGTAGAAACTGGCGAGGAATTATTCGGTTCCACTTTAAGATTTGGAAGATTTTTAAGCTACTCTGGTAAGAAGAATAAGATATTGGTGTCACATACGGTTAAAAAGCTGCTGGAAGGTTCTAATCATAATTCTTTATTGAAGGAAGAGCTCGTTTCAAGTCTGACCAATGCTGAGGAAGATTTTATAGCACAACTTATTAAAGTTCTGGAGAAGAATTGGCAGAATGCTTCCTTCGAGATCGAAGATTGTTTTAGGGCCTTATCCATGAGCAAATCTCAATTATACCGAAGATGTATAGAAACAATAGGGATTTCACCTAATAGAATACTGCGAACCTATAGATTATATAAGGCAAAAAACATGCTTAAGAATAATAACTTCAATGTAACTCAAACCGCCTTTGAATGCGGGTTTAATAGTCCATCGTATTTTACAAAATGTTTTCAAACGAAATTTGGTCTGAGGCCTCAGGAATTTATTGGAGAAAAAGCTTAATTCCAAAATTATACCTGGTCATTTTGTACAAATCTTTGAACTTTTTGTTATAGACGAAAATACATTTATCACCTACCTTCACATTGTAATTACATTATACAGGTTTTTATCCCTTCAGAAAGGCAGTGATCTGCCTAAACAACGAACCTGTAAGAACCATAAGCCATTTTTATCTTTTACAAGTCTAGAACAATATTATTGTTTCTTGATGGCGTTCGATGCCCTTTATCTTCCTGTTCAAATAATCCTTTTTGCTCATTCTTCATGAAGTGGTTAATAATTGAATCATTAATTTTTAAGAATAAAGCAATGAAAAATCTAGCAATTATAGTCTTGTTTTTACTGGCATGGATATCAGTTTCCTGTGAGCCTGATCCTGTTATAGTTGGTGAGAATAATAGTGAAGAAACTGGGGTCTTTGAAGTTCCAGTTAGCAGTAAATTTACCCCCCAGATTGTCTCTGTTGCCAATATTGTGGACCCTATCAATGGGTTTGTTAAAGTAGGAGAATCAGAATTAACCAGAAAGGAAGATGGGTTATTGGTTAACTTTAAGACAACTGGTCTTACGCCGGGCTATACATATACCCTATGGTGGTTAATTTGGAATAATCCAGAAGCCTGTACAATACCCAATTACTGTCGCGATCTTGATTTTTCAAATGCAGCATCAACCCAGCCCGATATGATGTATGCAGCTGGTCATGTAGTGGGTAAAAATGGCAAAGGGAATTTCTCCGGCTATCTAAGAGTTGGGGATGACTCTACCAGTATTAACGATCTTTTTGGTTTTCCTGATGCAGGAGGATTACAGCAAGGGAAAACTTTTAGTTCAGAAGTTCATTTATTATTGAGGAGTCATGGCCCGGCGATCCCGGGATTGGTCAACGTACAGATAAATACATTTGATGGTGGTTGTGACGACCCGTTTGCCATCCCTCCATTCACTGAAATTCCAGATGAAATAGGTGAGTGTTCTGAGATTCAGGCTGCTATTCATTCACCAGTATCGTAGTAGTTTTGGGGGTAATCCCCGGTTTAATGAAGGGAATAATCCGGGGATTGCTATATTTCTAATTATTTCAATTTCTTCCTAACA
>JAHELO010000139.1 GCA_024644145.1 Christiangramia sp. | reverse complement strand
TCAAGACCTTTTATAGCTTCATCATTGAAATGCCTGATGGTGTACAAAGAAACCCCGGTCTTATAATTCACCTTGAATCTGGCCTTAAGATGCTGGATAAGTTTCTCCAGTTGATTGAACTTGTTATCTACACAAACTCTGAAGCTTATCGCGGAATTCTGAATGAGGTCTACCTTCATCTGATATTGATGGAAAAGCCTGAAAATTTCTGAGATGTTTTCTTCCACCATAAAAGAAAAATCCAGTGAGGAAAGTGAGATTAACACCTGGTCTTTTTTTACGATAAAGCAGGGTATTTCAGGAAAAATCGTTTTCCCTTTGGTCACGGCCGTACCTTCTCCGGTTGGATTTAGAAAAGATCTAACATAGAGAGGGATCTCCTTTCTCTGTAATGGCTGAAGGGTTTTTGGGTGTATAACGGTTGCGCCATAAAAAGCAAGTTCTATGGCCTCTTCATAGGATATCTGTTTCAATAATTCGGCTCTGGTAAAGAAACGGGGGTCTGCATTTAAAACTCCCGGAACATCTTTCCAGATAGTAACATTTTTAGCATTAAGACAATAAGCAAGAATAGCTGCAGAATAATCTGATCCCTCCCTTCCCAGGGTCGTGGTAAAATTATTAAGGTCAGAGGCGATGAAACCCTGTATGATATTAAGCTTATTTGGATCTATATTTTCCTGAATAAGGTCCTGCGTCTTAGTCCAGTTCACCTGAGCATCTCTGTAAGTGCTATCAGTTTTTATAAAATTTCGTGCATCAAGCCAGGTTGCCTTGATATGCTGGGTGTTAAGATATTCACTTACAATGGTGGTAGATACCAACTCACCGTAGCTAACTATCTGGTCGTAGACAAAATCATACTGCCTGGATCTGTTATGTTGCAGGAAGTTTTCAAGTTCTGTAAAAAGTTCCTTTACTTTCTCGTAGACAGGAGCTCCCTCAGGGAAAAGTTCATCGATTATGTTGCGGTGAAATTCCTTAACTTCATTAAGGCTGGCTGGAATGCTGGAAGATTGTAAATAATCTTTTACCACCACCTCCAGGGCATTTGTAGTTTTGCCCATCGCAGAGACCACGATCAGTTTATTCTCGCTTCCTGTTTCGTCAAGTACTTTAATAAGATTTTTTACTCCTTCAGCATCTTTCACTGATGCTCCACCGAACTTATAAACTTTGATCACTTTTTCTTTACGTTTTTATGGATTCCACTTTCTTCCATATGTACGGTCTTCCAGCTTTCCTTGATTTCTGCGCCGGTGTTTTCGTAGAATTCTATTGCGTTCTTGTTGCCTTCAGAAACTACCCATTCTATTCGTTTAACCCCATTATCATGGCCATATTTCACTACTTGCTTATATAGTGCTCCTCCAAGGCCGGTTCCACGCATGTTTTCGCGCACAATGAGATCTTCAAGATGAACGGTGCGGCCTTTCCAGGTTGAGAATCTGAAATAAACCAGGGCCATACCTTCAATCTTTCCCTCAACATCTGCTACAAAACATTTAAAGTTTCCATTTTCAAAACCTTCTTTCTCCAGGTCTTTAACAGTAACTTCTACATCTTCCAGGTGATTTTCGTGCGCTGCCAGTTCCTTTATAAGTTCCAGAACGTCTCTCATATCTTCTTTCCTGGCTTCGCGAATTGTATATTCCATAATTCAAGATTTTAAACAAAAGTACAGAATGCTTTCTATAAGGCTATTAATACCTTCTTAAAGGATGCCTTTCTTCTCAAGAAACTGGTGCATGGCCTTCTCATCCATTTGCACCGTGTCCCAGTCTTCCATCACATCGGCACCGCTTCTACGATAAAAATCCGCAGCATCTTTGTTCCAGTTTAAGACTACCCACTCGGTACGCTTCACCTTTTGTGCAGCGGCATATTTAATTACTTCAGTATATAATGCAGATCCCAGGCCTTTACCCCTGAATTTTTCTCTTACGATTAGGTCTTCCAGATGTACCGTTTTTCCTTTCCAGGTAGAATATCGAAAATAAACCAGGGCCATACCCTCGATCTTTCCATCAGCTTCGGCAACAAAACAGTGAAATGCTGGTTGCTTTCCAAATCCATCCCTAATGAGATCCTGTTCATCAATAATCACCGCATCTGGTTCTTTTTCAAAGTCGGCCAGTTCATTAATTAATTTAAGAACTTCGCTCATATCTTCCTCCCGGGCATCTCGTATGTTAATTTGCATATAAATTGTTTTGTACAAAAGTAAACAATGTTAGTATTGCTTACGAAAACGTTGTAGTAAGGTTAAAATTTAATACTTTAGCCGGCAGAAAATAAAATACACCTATGTCTAAGCCAAATCAAACTCTAGGAGAATTTATAATTGAAAATCAGGCAGATTTTCCGGGATCGTCCGGCGAATTATCCAGACTTATAAATTCCCTGAGACTAGCTGCTAAAGTGGTAAATCATGAGGTTAACAAGGCTGGCCTGGTAGATATTATCGGCGCTTACGGCGAAACGAATGTTCAGGGAGAAGATCAACAGAAGCTGGACGTTTATGCAAATAATAAATTTATTCAGACTCTAACCAATCGCGAGATCGTATGTGGGATAGCTTCTGAAGAAAATGACGATTTTATCCAGATAGAAGGGCATAAGGGAGATCATCAGAATAAATATGTGGTTCTTATGGACCCTTTAGATGGTAGCTCTAACATAGACGTAAACGTATCTGTAGGTACTATTTTCTCAATATATCAACGTGTTACACCTATGGGAACTCCTGTGCAGATCGAAGATTTTCTGCAGCCCGGCAATAAGCAGGTGGCTGCAGGTTACATAATTTATGGTACTTCTACCATGCTGGTCTATACTACTGGACACGGGGTAAATGGTTTTACTCTGAACCCGGCTTTGGGTTCCTGGTACTTATCCCATCCAGATATGCAGTTTCCCGTAGAAGGGCAGATATATAGTATTAACGAAGGTAATTATGTTCACTTCCCGCAAGGAGTAAAGGATTATATAAAATATTGCCAGCAGGAAGAAGGTGATCGTCCCTATACATCTAGATATATAGGTTCAATGGTATCAGACATTCATCGCAATATGATAAAAGGTGGGATATTTATGTATCCTAAAAGTTCCAAAGCCAGCAATGGGAAACTCAGGTTATTGTATGAATGCAATCCCATGGCATTTCTTACGGAACAGGCCGGTGGAAAAGCCAGTGATGGTTTCACCCGAATTCTGGACATTAAGCCCACAGAACTACATCAAAGAGTTCCTTTTTTCTGCGGAAGCAAAAAAATGGTGGAAAAAGCAGAAGAATTTATGGCGAAAGCTGAAACTAAAGATCAGTCTCAGTCATTTTCTTTTTCTAACAGGTAACGGTAATCGTCAAAATTTAGCTGTCCGCTAAAGATCTGAATAGATCGGTTAATTATGCCTTCAGAAGCCTGGCTTGAGAACCCAAGGCCAATTGCGTACTTCTTAATAAGCTCTGTCTCTTCATCATCTATAACGTGATCTGCAAAAATTATTCTGAAAAGGTCGTGAAGGCGCTCCAGTCTTCTTTCAATACTATTATAGCCAGAGAGTGGAAAAGCTTTAGGGTTTTCAAGTACGGTGGCATACTCTTCTTCACTAATATCTAACTTTCGAGCAAATCGTTTTAGCAATACTTCTTCTTCAGTATTGATGTCGCCATCAACAGCTGCAAGATTTACAATAGATGCGAAATGACTAAGATTTCGTAGGTGCTCTCCTGAGCCAAATAAATCTGAAAAGGACATATTAGTAATGGTTTTATAGTACAAATATAGGTAAACAGGCAGTTTTTAGTATCAATGCGGCCTGAAATTAATCCTTATTAATCGCTAATCTTTTCTTAATCCTTTTCGGTTAAAATATCAATTATTTAAATTCAGAGCTCTGGGTAAGAATTATGAAGACACCATTACTTGCTTTTAACGATAAAGGGATCTATTGCGAAGCGGCAGATGTATATCTGGATCCGTGGAAACCTGTAGATAAGGCTATAATTTCTCATGGTCATGCAGACCATTCACGCTGGGGTCATAAAAAATATATCACTCATCATAGCAATGTACCAGTTATAAAGCACCGGCTGGGAGAAATTGAAGTAGCTGGAGTAGGCTGGAATGAAAGTTTCAGCATTAACGGTGTAAAGTTCTCCTTACATCCGGCTGGGCATATAATAGGCTCTTCCCAAATAAGGGTCGAATATAAAGGTGAGGTATGGGTTTTCACCGGGGATTACAAAACGGAGGAAGATGGTGTAGCTGTGCCCTATGAACCCGTAAAATGCGACACCTTTATTACCGAATGTACGTTTGGATTACCTGCTTTCAAATGGACTCCACAGGCCCAGGTCTTTGAAGATATAAATAACTGGTGGCAGCAGAACAGGGAGGACGGTAGAACTTCTGTTCTGTTTGGTTATTCCCTTGGCAAGGCACAACGCCTACTGAAGCACCTGGATACTTCGATTGGTAGAATATATACCCATGGAGCAATTGAAAACATGACCGAGGTTTTGCGATCCCAGATTGAATTTCCAGAAACAACCAGGATCACAAAAGATATTAAAAAGGAAGAAATAAAGGGAAATATTGTGCTGGCTCCGGGGAGTGCTCATGGCACTACCTGGATTAAAAAAATGGTACCCTATGTCACTGCTTCGGCCAGTGGCTGGATGACATTTAGAGGGGCGCGAAGAAGGAGGGCTATTGATAAGGGATTTGTATTAAGCGATCATTGTGACTGGCAGGGACTGCTAACCTCGATCAAGGCAACAGGCTGCGAAAAAGTGATTTGTACTCATGGTTATACAGATATTTTTTCCAGGTACCTCAGGGAGCAGGGCTATGACGCGCGTACCGAAGAAACCCAGTATGAAGGAGAAACCGGTCAAATGGAAGCCGATAATGAAAAGATTACAGAATGAAGGCATTTGCAGCTCTCATAAAAACATTGGATAGCACCAATAAAACCACCCTTAAGGTAGAGGCGTTAACCAATTATTTTAAAAACGCTCCTTCTAAAGATAAAGTGTGGACCATCGCTATCCTTAGTCATCGAAGGCCCCCGCGACCTGTAAATACAACTCTAATGAGGCAGTGGGCATCTGAGCTGGCAAAAATTCCGCTTTGGCTGTTCGAAGAATCCTACCACATAGTTGGAGACCTTGCAGAAACGATCGCTTTGATAATTCCGGCTTCCGAAGAATCTACAGAAAAAAGCCTGAATCAGTTTCTGGAAGAGATCATAGATTTAAAGAAAAAGCCTGAAGAAGAAAAGAAGGAATACCTTTTTGAGAACTGGCTCAATCTAAATTATTACGAACGATTCGTTTTTACCAAACTAATTACGGGCAGTTTCAGGATTGGGGTTAGCCAGAAACTTATGACCCGGGCTTTGTCCAGAGCAACAGATATAGATGAAGATATTCTGGCTTATAAGCTCATGGGGAACTGGGATCCCGCAAGTATTTCCTTTAATAAGCTTATTCTGGAGGAAAACGAAGAAGATTACCTTTCTAAAC
>JAHELO010000138.1 GCA_024644145.1 Christiangramia sp. | reverse complement strand
GCATTACTCAATGTTTCCATTGTAGTAAAGGTCTTTGACACGATCACAAAGAGCGTGGTTTCGGGATTCAGATCTTTAATAGTCTCATGAACATGATCTCCGTCTACATTTGAAATAAAATGAAGATTAAGATGGTTCTTATAAAACTCCAGACTTTCTGTTACCATTACCGGTCCAAGATCTGAGCCTCCAATACCAATATTAACAACATCTGTAAAGGCTTTACCAGTATAACCCTTCCTGGTACCATCAATGATTTCTGTACTAAAATCCCGGATTTTGGATTTAACCACCTGTACTTCCGGAACCACATTCACCCCCCTAACCTTAATATCTGAATTTTTATCAGCTCTCAGGGCGGTATGCAACACCGGGCGATTCTCAGTTTGATTTATAGAATCACCTCCAAAATAACTCTCTATCGCTTCCTCAAGACCACACTCTTCAGCCAGCTTTGTTAACAAAGCCCGGGTATCTTCAGTAATTCTGTTTTTACTAAGGTCAACAAAAAAATCTTCCCACTTTATAGTGAATTTTTCAGCCCGCTTTTCATCATTGGCGAACATATCACGCATATGTTCATTTTCAATCTCCTTAAAGTGACTTTCAAGTTCTTTCCAGGCACTCGTTGTGGTTGGATTTATATTTTTCATCTAAATATTTTTGAAGGATATTTGCTCCAGTTCTTTCTTCAAAGGCTCTATATAAGCGAAATACTCATCCTTGAGTTCATCTTCAATATGCTTTGCTGAAGGCAGGTTTTGACGGTAAGGATCCACCTGCTTGCCGTTCACCCAGAATCTATAACATACATGAGGCCCTGTAGCCAGACCGGTACTTCCCACATATCCTATTACGTCACCCTGTTTCACCGTTTGACCATTTCTTACCGCTCTTTTGGTCATGTGAAGGTACTGAGTGGTGTATTTACTGTTATGGCGTATTTTCACATAATTTCCGTTTCCGGAAGTATAACTTGAAGCGATTACAGTCCCGTTGGCAGTACTCACGATAGGTGTCCCATAAGCTGCGGCATAATCTGTTCCCAGGTGTGCCTTCCACCTCTTCTGAACCGGATGAAAGCGTCTTTTGGTATAACGGGAAGAGATTCTTGAATAATCCAGCGGTGCTTTAAGAAAAAAACTTTGCAAGGCCTTGGCTTCTTCATCATAAAAACTGGCTTTGCCGGTTACTGTATCATTTAAATACCGGAAAGCATAGAACGGTTTATCTGAATGTTTAAAAACAGCAGCATCTACCTTTTCAACTCCAACAAATACCGTATCGTCAATATACTTCTCATGGTAGACCATCTTAAACTGGTCACCTTTCTGAAGTTTGAAAAAATCTATACTCCATTGATAAATATTTGATAATTCATAAACGAGCAGGTTGCTTAAACCCTGAGATTGCATAGCTTCAGACAACGAAGAAACAATAACTCCCGATACTTCCCTTTTCCTTACAGTAACAGGTCTTTTTTTCTTTTGAGCGTAAATACTATCACCAAGAGCAACTACGGTATAGTTGATCTTATCGTTCTCATAAATAAAAAATTCAGGAGTTTTAGCTGAATCTTTAGCTTTCAGGATCATGTATCTTTTTCCCGCGGTAATTCGTGCAGGATTAAAGGTGTCTTTTACCTTATTTGATATCTCAAAGACCTTCCCGTGATCTACACCGTTTTGATCCATGATGTAACCAAAGCTGTCTCCAGATTCTATAGTTCCTCTTTTTACTTCATAATCATTAAGAACAAATCCATACTCCTTTTCTACCTTAGGTAATTTCTTTTTTTTAACCTCGGTATTCAGGGCCTGGTCCTTCTTCTCATCATTGCAGGCCATCACGGCCAGCATCAGCATTACTAATAAACCTAATTTCTTCAATTTTCTACTATTTATTTTCAGTATTAAATGTATGATTTACCCATTGTTTGCCCCAATCGTTCAATTCCTCCTCCGTCCACAATTCCGGGAAGAAAGAAATCCTTTGAAAACTTGGAGGCAGGAATTTCTTCCAGTTAGTCCCACCGGTGGCTTTTACTGTAGACTTATCTTTACTTAGGTATCTATAAGCCGCCCCCATATGCATTAATAACCAGTTGATGTTCACATTTACATCCAGGTTACGGAGCGCCTGCACCAACTCTTCATTAGCCCTGTCATCTTCATGCATCTTTAAATAACGATGATAAACAGTATTCCCATATACACCATTGGCAATTCTCAGAAACCGGGGAGTATATCTTTTCTCGAATTGTTTTAATGTGAGAGTTTTTTCACCCGTTTCCAAATCTATACCTCCTCTTTTCCAGTATATATTTTCATAGAGTTCTTCCGGAGTGTGTTCACTTGAGAAATTCTGACGTACATCTGCAGAAACAAGATTTTCTAGCGGGGTAGAATATAATTCTATCATCCGGAATTGCGCAGACTGGAATCCACTTGCCGGTAATAAAGCCATTCTGAACTTAAGGAATTGTTCTCGCTCCATTCCTTTGATCATAACGTCAAAAGAATCTATCAGGATCCTGAAATACCGGTTTATTCTATTAAGTTTTTCTATGAAAAAAGATGCGGTTAGCGTCGCACTTTCAATGATTTGTTTTTGCTCGTGAATAATAAGCTTAAAATACAATTCGGTGATTTGATGATAGGTGATAAAGATCATCTCATCCGGGAAATGCGTATTCGTTTTTTGCAGACTTAGCAGAGTGTCTACTTCTATATAATCCCAATAGGACAGATAGCGGTCGTACAGCAGACCATCCAAATAGGACCCCATATCCTGTCCCGAATTTTTGAACTTTTCTTCAAGTTTAACAATTCGTTCCGCGATCTCGGGTTTAATTTCCATATTTACTTCATTATGATACTAAATTGATGCTTCAGGCCTTTATATGCCTCTAAATCGGCATCCAGGGATCCAACTGCCAGATCTGCTTCAATTTTTACGGGAATTTTATTTTTATCGTCACTTACCCAGAAAGTAAGACTCTCCTTTTCCTTAAATACACGCCCAGCCAAAACATAGGGTCTGAATTTAAGAGTCGCCACCTTTCCGAATTTGGTTTTGATCACTTCCCGGCCCAGGAAAACCAGTTTAAAATCAACATTTTCATCATCAATGAACATGTTCATTCTCATCTCCTTTCCAGGCTTCAAATCAGCACTGTCAATTTGGTTGCGAATATAATAAAATGAAGATAACATGTCGTGAACATTCTCCGGTACCGAATAGATTTTTCTGGTATTCGTCTCGCGATTCAGAACATGCGCTTCATTAGCCGAATGATCAAAGTCTATCTGGAGATCTTTAGTATAACCACCTTCATTGATCTTTCGAATAAATTTGTAGGGTTTTCCTGTCCTTTTATCAATATATGTCTGGTAGTCATCATCCACCTTGAAGAAAAGGCTCAGCAACCCGGTAGATTTCCCTCTACCTTTTATATGATAAACAGGCTTATTCTTTAAACTGGCTTCATTAACCTCAAGGGTAGCATAGCTGGCATTAAAGATGCCATAATGAATACGAAACTTGAACCATTCTCCTGCCTGGTAAGCTTGCTGTGAATATAAATTAGAGGCGCCCAGCACTATGCTAAGCAGTGTAATTGCAAAGAGTCTTTTCATCATAATAATTTTCCTAAGTATCAGTATTTCTGGGGTTAATACACTATTTACAATTACTATTCCAAAAGTATCAAAACAAAAAACCCCATCAAATTAATGACGGGGAATTTTATCTTATTAACCAACTAAAACTTAAATTATGAAAAAAATTTAAAAATGATTTTTGGTAACCACTCCAAAAATGCGGTGCAAAAGTCTGATATTTCTACCTTACCCGCAACCCCAAAATAAAGTTTAACTAAAACATTATCTGATTAGCAAATTTTCATTTTTAAAAATTAAGTTTTAGCAACTTTTTAAACCTAATTTAACGTACCTCGCAAATCCTGCTCTCTTTCTATTGCTTCAAAAAGAGCTTTAAAGTTTCCTTTACCAAAAGACTGCGCACCTTTTCTCTGAATAATTTCAAAGAACATGGTTGGCCTGTCCAGAACAGGCTTTGTGAAGATCTGCAAAAGATAACCTTCATCATCGCGGTCTACCAGTACTCCAAGCTCTTTTAAAGGCTCAAGATCCTCGTCGATCTCTCCCACCCTGTCCAGAAGGTCGTCGTAATAGGTTTCTGGAACATATAAGAATTCAACACCGCGGTCTCTTAACATAGTCACGGTCTCAATAATATTATCTGTTGCCAATGCGATATGCTGAACGCCGGCACCATTATAAAAATCAATATATTCCTCTATTTGTGATTTTTTCTTTCCTTCAGCCGGTTCATTGATCGGGAATTTAATTCTTCCGTTTCCATTACTCATTACCTTACTCATTAAGGCCGTATATTCAGTAGAAATATCCTTATCATCAAATGATACCAACTGAGCAAATCCCATCACTTTTCCATAGAATTCCACCCATTTGTTCATCTCGTTCCAGCCAACATTCCCCACCATATGGTCAATGAACTTAAGTCCCGTTTCCGGAGCTTTTGCTTTTGTTTCGTAAGCCCTGTATCCTGGTAAAAAAGGACCTTCATACGCACCTCTTTCTATAAATAAGTGAATGGTTTCACCATAAGTATGAATTCCAGAAATGACCGCCTTACCATTATCATCTTCAATTTCATAAGGCTCCACATAAGATTTAGCTCCTCTTTTGGTAGTTTCCTCATAGCTCTTACGGGCATCATCCACCCACAATGCGACGAATTTCACCCCATCACCATGTTTATTGATATGCTCATTAATACTACCATCACGCTCAAGCGGAGAAGTTAGAACAATTCTTATTTTTCCCTGCTGCATTACATAAGAAACGCTGTCCTTCTTACCCGTTTCCAGTCCCGCATAGGCAATGGGTTGAAATCCCCAGGCATGCTGATAATAATACGCAGCCTGCTTGGCATTCCCAACATATAGTTCAACAAAATCTGTTCCCAGGATTGGAAGAAAATCTTCTGCCTGTGGAACTACTTTTTCTAAATTTAATGATGTGTTATCTGTAGACATTTTATTTTATTTTAAAGGATTATTAGATATGATATAATTTAAAGGATTGCCTTTAAATTTTACCACATCGCTCTGTCCTGTGCTGATAAATCTTCTTTCATAATTTTACTTATCCTCTTCTTCTAACCAGGATCTGTGGTAAGTTTCATCGGCTATTTCCATAGCATCTTCAGTAAGCATTAATGGCTTAAAAGTATCTACCATCACTGCCAATTCTTCTGTTTCTACCTGTCCTATACTCCTTTCAACTGCGCCCGGATGCGGACCATGAGGTATTCCCGCCGGATGCAAGGAAATATGTCCTGCCTCAATATCATTTCTACTCATAAAATCACCGTCTACGTAATAAAGCACCTCATCACTATCTATATTACTATGGCTATATGGCGCCGGTATACTTTCCGGATGATAATCATATTTTCTTGGACAGAAACTACACACTACAAAGGCATCGGTCTCGAAGGTTTGATGTACCGGAGG
>JAHELO010000137.1 GCA_024644145.1 Christiangramia sp. | reverse complement strand
AGATTTAGTTCTTATTTCCTCTATGGAATTACCGGTTTCTTTTGAAATTATTTCCAGTAAAGGTCCCGGTGCAGAGTTCGTA
The DNA here is from genome assembly GCA_024644145.1 of Christiangramia sp. Classification (GTDB taxonomy): domain Bacteria; phylum Bacteroidota; class Bacteroidia; order Flavobacteriales; family Flavobacteriaceae; genus Christiangramia. The sequence continues at coordinate 5,485 of JAHELO010000137.1, read as the reverse complement.
GGCTTTGAAAATTTTGCAAGGCTCTCAATGATCCTCTTTTTCATTTCCCCAACGGCCTTATTGGTAAAAGTAATTGCAAGGATATTTTTATACCTGTCCTTTTTTGTAGAAGTGAACAGCAGAATTAGATATTCTTTTACCAGGGTGAAGGTTTTACCAGAACCTGCAGAGGCATTATAAATATTAAAGGAATTTTTCAAAAATGGCCGGTATTAGTAGATTTGTCAGATATTATAAAAGTTTAAATTTAAAATAAAAATGAGTTCCATATAAGCTTTGCTTTTAAGTATTTTATAACATTAAATAATTTCCATTAAATACCCTAATAGCTAAATTTGGGACAGTTTAAGTACTAATCACTAAAAAATCAGATAATTATGTCTTTTGAGTTACCGAAATTAAAATATGCCTTTGACGCATTAGAACCACATATTGATGCTAAAACGATGGAAATTCACCACGGAAAACATCACGCGGGTTATACCAAAAAATTAAATGATGCCATTGAGGGAACGGATATGGACGGAAAAAATATTGAGAATATTTTAAAAAATCTTGATAAGTCTAATACAGCTGTTCGTAATAATGGCGGGGGGTATTATAATCACAATCTTTTCTGGGAGATCATGTCTCCAGAAGGTGGCGGGAAACCTGAAGGTGAACTTGCTTCTGCTATAGATAGCGCATATGGTTCTTTTGAAGCCTTTAAAGAAGAATTCTCAAAAGCTGCAGCTACCAGATTTGGATCTGGATGGGCCTGGCTATGTGTGCATAGTGGCGGTAAAGTAGAAATATGCTCTACGCCAAATCAGGATAACCCACTTATGCCTGAAGTAGGCTGTGGTGGTACTCCAATCTTAGGTCTGGATGTATGGGAGCATGCTTATTATTTAAATTACCAAAATAAGCGCCCTGAGTACATTGATGCATTTTTTAATGTAATAGACTGGAAAGAGGTTAGCAGTAAATATGCAAAAGCAAAATAGAACCTGTTTCAAGAATATAAAAAGCTCCGCAGAAATGCGGGGCTTTTTTTTTGAGGTTACTTAAGAAAAGTCCATAAAAAAAGGCGGAATAAATTCCACCTTTTTTTGCCCCAAATCTACCATGAACTTAACCTACTTATGCTATGGTAGAGTGAATATAAAACGAATAATCGAGTCAATTTTAATTTTTAGACGAAATACCTGGAAAATGGATAAAATACTGAAAAACAATAATTTGGGTATATTTTAAGGGTAGGTGAGTTGAAAATGATCCATAAAAAAAGGCGGAATAAATTCCACCTTTTTTTGCCCCAAATCTACCATGAACTTAACCTACTTATGCTATGGTAGAGTGAATATAAAACGAATAATCGAGGCAATTTTATTTTTTAGATGAAATACCTGGAAACTAGATAAAGTGTTGAAAAACAATATTTTGAGTGTATTTTGCCGATTGGTGGTTGAATTTGATCCATAAAAAAAGGCGGAATAAATTCCACCTTTTTTTGCCCCAAATCTACCATGAACTTAACCTACTTATGCTATGGTCTACTAAAGATAGAAAGAAATATTCTTGGAATTAAAACTTTTAGATGAAGTACTAATTAAATAGTTAAAGTACTGAAAATCAAAAAATTGTAAAATTACGTGTCATAAAATTTTACAAAATGATCTGAAGAGTGGACATAAAAAAAGGCGGAATGAATTCCACCTTTTTTTGCCCCAAATCTACCATGAACTTAACCTACTTATGTTATGGCCATACTAAAGTAGATAGAATTGTATGACACACAAACATTATTAGATAAAGTGCAAATTTTTTAGTTAAAATGCATGATTTTAATAGGCGCGGTCCTTTTTGCCTTCGAAAAAGTTCATAAATGCTCTATTGACAACCCTATTTCCACCTGGCGTTGGATAATCTCCGGTAAAATACCAGTCGCCAAGATTTTTCGGACATGCTTTATGTAGATTTTCAACACTTTGATAAATGACCTTCACCTCTGCATTAACTTCTTCGTCACATAGCAACTGTGAGATCTTGTCTGAAATTTGCTCATCTGTGAATGGCTCGTATATTTCTTTTACAAAGTTTTGAACCTCTTTATCGTCGAGGTCTACCTGATCTTTACATTTTTCGTAAACCTTTTCTACAATATCATATTTGTTATTATCCTGTAATAACTCCAAAGTTGCTCTAAACGCTACAAGGTCTTCTAGGCGGGCCATATCTATACCATAACAGTCTGGATATCTTATTTGAGGAGCAGAGGAAACTACAATGATCTTTTTAGGCTTTAATCTGTCCATCATTTTAATGATGCTTTTCTTTAGGGTAGTACCTCTTACAATACTGTCATCTATGATCACCAGATTGTCATCGGGTTTCACCACCCCATACGTTACATCATACACATGTGCTACAAGATCATCACGGCTGCTGTCTTCAGTAATAAATGTTCTAAGCTTAACATCTTTTATCGCGATCTTTTCTGTTCGTAACCTGTGGGAGAGGATCTCTTGTAAACGCGCATCAGTTAAGGTCTCCTTTTCCTCAAGGATCGCTTCATTCTTTTGTTTGTTCAATTCATCCTGTGCAGCTTCCACCATTCCATAGAATGAAGTTTCTGCAGTATTGGGGATAAATGAAAATACGGTTTTTAAAGTATCATGATTTATAGATTTCAAAACTTCAGGCATTAGGAGCCTGCCCAGCATTTTGCGTTCCTCATAGATCTCGGCGTCACTTCCCCTTGAGAAATAAATTCTCTCAAAAGAACATGCTTTTCTTTCCAGGGGTTCAATGATCTGCTTAATTGAAACATCACCATTTTTTTTAGTGATTATCGCATTGCCAGGAGGTAGTTCATGCACGTCTTTAAAATCTACGTTGAAAACCGTTTGGATAACTGGTCTTTCTGAAGCTACCACAACCACTTCATCATCCTTATAGTAATAAGCAGGACGAATTCCCGCAGGGTCTCGCAATACGAAGGAATCACCGTGGCCAATTAAACCTGCCATGGCATATCCTCCGTCCCAGTTTTTAGAAGACTTTTTCAGGATCTTAGCCACATTAAGCTTTTCAGCAATGACAGGGGAGGCCTCAACTTTTGAAAATCCTTCCTTTTTTAGCTTTTTATATAATTTACGAACTTCATCATCCAGGAAATGACCAATCTTCTCCATTACAGTAACCGTGTCTGCCCGCTCTTTTGGATGCTGACCAAGCTCCACAAGGTTATTGAAAAGTTTGTTTACGTTGGTCATATTAAAGTTCCCTGCAACAATAAGGTTCCTGTGCATCCAGTTGTTCTGTCTTAGGAACGGATGTACACTTTCTATACTGTTCTTCCCGAAGGTACCATATCTAACATGCCCCAGAAACACTTCTCCTAAATATGGGATAAAGCGTTTTTGAAGTTCGGTATCGTCAGCATACTCCGGGTTGGCCTTTATTTCGTCATTGATCCTTTGATTGATCTGTTCAAAAATATCCTGAATAGGTTGAGCCTGGTTAGATCTCACACGACTTATATAACGTTCACCCGGAAGGGTGTTAAGTTTGATGCTGGCAAAACCGGCGCCATCCTGCCCACGGTTATGTTGCTTTTCCATTAAGAGGTACATTTTATTTACCCCGTAAAAAGCGGTGCCATATTTTTCTTTATAATAGTCAAGAGGTTTTAAAAGCCTTATATGTGCAATTCCGCATTCGTGTTTTAAAGCATCACTCATATTGTAGATTCCTTAGGAAGTTTGTGTGTTGGTCATAAAAAAAGCCCTGAAATTACAGGGCATAATATTAATCTAATTGTGTTTCAAATTGAGTTAGTCGCTTGAACTCCTCAAGCCGCATGTTAAGCTCATCTCCAGTGAGCTGCTGCATTCTCTCTGTTCCGAATTTCTCCACGCAAAAGGAAGCTAAATTAGAGCCATAGATAATGGCACTTTTCATATTCTCGAAGGTGATATCGCCTGTTCTGGCAAGGTAACCTATAAAACCTCCTGCAAAAGTGTCTCCAGCTCCGGTCGGGTCAAAGACTTCTTCCAGCGGAAGTGCAGGTGCAAAGAATATTTGATCTTTATTGAAAAGTAAGGCGCCATGCTCACCTTTTTTGATAACAACGAATTTTGGCCCCATTTCCTCAATTTTCCTGGCAGCTTTAACCAGTGAATATTCGCCAGAAAGTTGTCTTGCTTCTTCGTCATTAATAGTAATTACATCTACTTTTTCAATAACTTTCATGAGATCTTCAAGAGTATTGTCCATCCAGAAGTTCATGGTATCCAGCACTACTAATTTAGGGTTTTTCACCTGTTCAAGTACGCTGAGCTGCACTAATGGATGAAGATTCCCAAGCATCACAAATTCTGCGTCTTTATGGGATTCCGGTACTACAGGTTGAAAATCTGCGAGTACATTAAGCTGAGTTTCAAGAGTATCTCTGGTGTTAAGATCGTTGTGGTATTTACCACTCCAGAAAAATGTTTTTCCTCCTTTTACAACTTCAACACCTTCAATATTAATATTGTTCTTTCTTAGAAGCTCCAGATACTCTTCAGGAAAATCTTCACCAACCACGGAAACTACAGCACTTTCAATATTAAAATTTGAGGCAGATAGCCCTATGTAAGTGGCGGCACCACCAAGAATTTTATCTGTTTTTCCAAATGGAGTCTCAATAGCATCGAACGCAACGGTTCCAACAATAAGTAATTTGCTCATAACGGGATTTAAATAACGCTGCAAATATACAGTTTGTTTTTCAAGGGATAAACTTCAATTGGCTTCCTAAATGTTAAGCTTTGTACCCATTGTCTTCCGGAAGATTTTTTCCTTTGGATGCCATAACTGCCAGCGCGTCACAACGCTCGTTCTGTGGGTGATCATTATGCCCTTTTATCCATTGAAACTGTACCTGATGTTTCCTGATTTCTTTTAAAAAAGCAATCCAGAGATCAGTATTCTTACGGTTTACAAATCCTTTTTTCTCCCAGTTGAAGACCCAGCCTTTATTCACCGCATCTGCCACATATTTAGAATCGGTAAATACCTTAACCGGAGTGCCGGGATTTTTAAGTTGTTTTAGGGCGACAATTACCGCTAATAATTCCATGCGGTTATTGGTAGTGCGTTTATAACCGAAAGAAAATTCTTTTCGATACGGCTTTCCAACCCATTCCATAACAATCCCGTAACCTCCCGGGCCGGGATTGCCTCTTGCTGCACCATCGGTGTAAATGTGAACTTTAGGTGTAAACACTAATTATTTTTTTCTAGGAGTTGTTGAATTACCTCAGGAAAATGCCGGTATTCCAGTTCATGAATTTTGCCGGCTAAAGATTCAGGAGTTTCATTATCCTCTAGTGCAGTCGTGGTTTGGAAAATGGTTTGACCTTCATCATATTTCTCGTTTACATAATGAATGGTGATCCCGCTTTCTTTTTCCTTTTCTGCGATCACACTCTCATGAACTTTAGATCCATACATTCCT
>JAHELO010000136.1 GCA_024644145.1 Christiangramia sp. | reverse complement strand
ACAAGTGCGTCCGGCATAATGCCGGGTCATAAACCACAATCCAAACACACCAATCAGCTTTTCCTCCTTATAGATCCCAAAACATTCGTAATTCTGGTCAAACATTTCCAGTAATCTTTGTTTCAATAAATCATCTGCTGGTGGCACCTGATGCAGTTTTTTTAAATACGGCAAAACCTGAGCGAAATCTTCCTTTAAAATCTTGTTAAATGAAACTTCCATGCGCGAGTTTTCTGCTAAAATAGTCATATTTTTAGCTACAACTAACTATTAGAACATACTCACAAATGGATTTCATGAAAAATAAAAACGGAAAGATTCAGGATTTAATAGATCTAAAATTATTAGAAAAAAGAAAGATTTACTTGTGGGGCGAGGTAAGCGATAAAAGCGCCAAATATGTAATAGACAGGCTTGAATACCTTGACCTTGAAGGTGAAGGTGAAATCCAGTTATTTATTAATAGTCCGGGAGGATTTGTAACAGATGGATTTGCTATTTATGACACTATAATGAATTTAAAATCTCCGGTTTCTACAATATGCACCGGGCTCGCAGCATCTATGGGCTCCATTCTTCTATCTGCCGGAAAAAAAGGCAGAAGGTTTATCCAGCCACATGCCAAAGTAATGATTCACCAGCCAAGCGGCGGCGCCCGTGGCCAGGCTTCTAATATTGAGATCGCGGCAAATGAAATACTAAAAACAAAACATCTAAGCGCTGAGATTCTCGCCGAAAATTGTGGCCAGAGCGTTGACAAGGTTTTGAAGGATTTTAACCGGGATTACTGGATGGATGCAAACGAATCTTTAGAATATGGAATAGTAGATGACATTTACAGGAAATAAAGACATGGAAATAAAACATAAGGAGAACAACAGCCGTGGGATGTTCTATATAGAGAATGAGAAAGGCCTGATTGGGGAGCTCACCTATCATAAAAGTGGTAATAATATACTTACCATAGATCATACTGAAGTAAAACGAGAAATGGAAAACCAGGGAATCGGCTCCCGTCTTATAGAAAAAAGTGTTCAATTCGCCAGAGAGCATAATTTAAAAATAGACCCGCTCTGCCCATTTGCCGAAGTTAAATTTGACCAGAACGAAAGCTATTCAGATGTAAGAGCTTCATAGAAAGCCCCCACTCCAAATCTATTATACTATGAGCCGCACGATATATTCATTCGCTGTTCTTTGCCTGCTTATAATATCAGGTTGTAAAGAAGACAGGAAAGATCCAGGTATAGAAGAACGGAATGAAGTAGAAGAAATAACACTTCTTACAGATTCCGGCAATATCGAGGATTTTCTTGAAGATCTTGAAGAAACCAATAATAGCCTGTACCAGCCTGAAAAGGTTTCAGAATTTTATCGAGAGCATGAATACGAACCAATCTGGTCTAACCGGGCGCTAAGAGAAGAACTTTTTAGAAATATAGAAAACATTGAAGAAGAAGGATTGTTCTTTGAAGAGTATCATGGAGACAAACTTCAACAGCTTTTAAGCACGGTAGACACTAATTCTGAAAGCGATAACGATCTTCTGGAAATTCTCTTAACTGATGCATTCCTTAAGCTTTCCGAACATCTGGCTACCGGCAAACTTAATCCGAAGAAGATCTATGATATTTGGGGTAGCCCGTTAAACGAAATAGATTCTAAAAAACTATTACACAAGGCAATATCAGAATCCGGGATCCAGAAGGCACTGGACTCTGTAAAGCCCAACCATATTGTCTACCAGGGATTAAAACAGGCTTTAAGGGAGTTCAAAAGAACCGACTGGAGGAACGCTCCGGCAACCAGGATCAACTCCGGAAAATTGATCAGGCCCGGAGAAACTGATGACAGAATCTACTCCGTTACTAAACGACTCGCTGAATTAGGCTATTACCGGGGAACTATAGATTCTACCAATATAAAATACACAGATAGCATACAGAATGCTTTAAAGGAATTTCAGAAAGACCATGACTTGCAAATAGATGCCCTGCTGGGAAATGCAACCATTAAAAATTTGAATTATACCAAGGAGGATAGACTTCACCAACTCCTGGTAAACCTTGAACGCTGGAGATGGTACCCGAGAGACCTGGGAGATCATTACATCGTAGTAAATATCCCTAATTATGAGCTTACCGTAGTTAAAGATGGTGATACTATTAGAAAACATAAAACGATGGTGGGTACCCAGGTGCGTAAAACGCCTGTGTTTTCAGACGAAATCGGGTATATTATTTATAATCCCACCTGGACGGTACCTCCAACCATTAAAAAGAATGATGTAATCCCGGGAGCTTCCAGAGACCCGGGTTATCTGCGCAAAAAGAATCTGAAAGTATATAATAGAAATGGCGAACTGTTAGAGCCAGATCAGATCAACTGGTCGTCACCCCAGGCCCTATCCTATACTTACAGGCAGCCCGCGGGAGCATCAAATCCATTAGGTCTTGTAAAGATTATATATCCAAATGAATATATGATCTATCTTCATGACACTCCTTCTAAGAAACTGTTCGAAAACAATGCAAGAGCTGAAAGTTCTGGTTGCGTACGGGTTGATGACGCCCTGGGATTAGCTGAATATTTATTAAGCGACCAGGAAAAATATAATGAAGATAAAATTGCAGCTATATTGAAGTCAGGCAAAACTACCGAGATCAAAGTAAATCAAAAGGTAAAAGTGCACCATTTTTACTGGACCGCCTATCAAAAAAAAGATACCATTAGGTTTATTAATGATATCTATGAACTCGACATGAAATTATGGGATCTCCTTAAACCTCAGGTTTAAGCCTCAGTAGTCACGAATTTGGATTTACTCAGATAGTTTTTATCATTTTTATGAATATAAACTACAGATTTCCCTTTGATTGTATGGATAAGCTCTTTCGCAATTTTATTTGGCACCGCAGGACATCCATAACTTCTCCCTAACCTACCTATGCGGTTTATAAATTCAGGTTCAGCATAATCTGCACCGTGAATTACCACATACCTGGCGCGGGCGTTGGAATTAAATCCTTTCTCCATTCCATCAATAAAAAGCGAAAGCCCATTCTTTCCATAATATGTTTCTCCAGTAACATAGAATCCAAGAGAACTTTGATGAGAATTTTGTCTGTTAGAAAAATTTCTGGCAAATTCACCACCTGTATTCCTGCCATGGGCAACAAAGGTGTTGAAAATCACTTCCTGTGTGTCCATATTAAGTATCCACATTCTCTTTTTAGTAGAGGATAAATTAAAATCAATAACCGTAAGAAGTGGATTGGATACCTTACCTGCCTCATCCAGTTTTAAATATCCGGTAATTGCTTTCTGAAATACCGGAAGCTGAGGCATTGTAGTATTCTTTAAAGAAAAGGATTCGTAGAGATCAGCAACTTTTTCCTCGAAAGATCTTTCAACTTCAATAATCGGGGTACTTACTTCAGGAATCTTGGAATCTTTGGAGTTGTTGATTGCAGAGGTACTGCTAAAAGCGAATGAGAAAATTAATACTCCAACAACTGTAAGAATTCTGTATTTCATATAATAATATTTATTTCAATTTTTGTTAAAGAAAACCAAAAGCCCTGCCAACTTACGAAATTTTAAAAAAGATTTCCTAAAAACAGGAATTTTAACACTTTTGAGTCTTATAGAGCTAAAAATCAGCCTGCTAACCTTAACTTTTAGCACAGTAATTAAACGTGAAAATGTTAGATATATTATAAAAAATTACTCTTAAAATGTTAAATTTTTAAGTTACTGATTTGATGAGACTTGCGAATGTTATGTTAAGAAATCGAAGCCAGTACATTCTATTAAGGTTGAGCAATTCTGTAGTAAACAATCCAGGAAAGTATGGACTATAATAATTCGATTTTTCCGTCGCTTTAATTGATAAAAACCGGTAGTTTTAATAAAACATTATACCCCGTTCTTCAGGCATTACATTCAATTGTTTTTATCTTTAGCCCCAAACTTTTCCAGGAAATGCACAAGAAAGTACTTTTAATGATTTTAGATGGTTGGGGAATCACCCAGAATGAGGAAGTTTCGGCTATTGCCAAGGCGAACACTCCCTTTATGGATTCTCTTCCTTCAAGATTTCCCCATGCTACCTTAAGAACTGACGGGATGAATGTGGGGCTTCCTGAAGGACAAATGGGAAATAGTGAAGTAGGTCACATGAATCTTGGTGCAGGTCGCATCGTTTACCAGGATCTGGTTAAGATTAATATGGCTGTGGAGAAAGACACTCTAAAAGATGAACCTGTTCTGGAAGAAGCCTTTAATTATGCTGTGAAGAATAATAAGCCAATTCATTTCATGGGACTGGTTAGTGATGGAGGGGTTCACTCACATATTAATCACTTAAAAGGATTATTAACAGCAGCAGAAAAACTGGGTGTTAAACAAAAATATGTACACGCCTTTACAGATGGCCGGGATGTAGACCCTCACTCAGGAAAAGGTTTTATAGAAGAGCTTCTCCCCCATCTTGAGGAAACCAAATCTAAGCTGGCTTCGGTTATTGGCAGATATTATGCCATGGACCGTGACAAACGATGGGAACGCGTAAAAAAAGCTTACGATCTTATAGTAAAGGGTGTAGGTAAAAAATCCACCAATGCACCAGCTAGTATTCAGGAAAGTTATGATAAGGATGTAAGCGATGAATTTATTGATCCTATAGTATTAACGAATGCTGACGGAAGTCCTGTAGCCACACTAAATGAAAAGGATGTGGTGATTTATTTTAACTTCAGGACAGACAGAGGAAGACAGCTAACCCAGGCACTTTCTCAGGATGACTTCCCCGAATATGATATGAAAAAACTGGCATTGTACTATGTAACCATGACCAAGTATGATGACTCTTTCAAAAATATTAATATCATCTTCAAAAAATCCAATATTCGAGCTACCCTTGGCGAAGTACTGGAATATGAGGGTAAAAAGCAGATCAGAATCGCCGAAACTGAAAAATATCCTCATGTGACGTTCTTCTTTTCAGGAGGACGTGAAGAACCTTTCCAGGGTGAAAGACGAATCATGTGCAGCTCACCAAAGGTGGCTACTTACGATCTAAAACCAGAAATGAGTGCTTATGAGATCAGGGATAAAATTATACATGAGCTGAATAAAGAATCGGCAGATTTTGTATGTCTTAATTTCGCCAACCCCGATATGGTGGGACATACTGGAGATTTCGATGCTGCAGTGAAGGCCTGCGAGACGGTAGACTCCTGTGCTAAGGATGTAGCTGAAACTGCCATTAAACATAATTATTCGGTGATCATTATAGCCGACCATGGGAACAGCGAGGTTATGAAGAATCCAGATGGCAGCCCTAATACAGCCCACACCACTAATCCTGTTCCACTAATTTTAATGGATAAGGATGTGAAATCGATAAAAGATGGTAAATTAGGGAATATAGCCCCTACCGTATTAAAACTTATGGGTATTTCCCAGCCAGATTTAATGACTGAAGATCCTTTAATATAACAAAACCTATGAATAGATTTTTTATAATACTTGCCGCCATCACTTTAAGCTGCGGAAATTCTGTAAACAAAGTGACCAGTGAAAATGAAGTAA
>JAHELO010000135.1 GCA_024644145.1 Christiangramia sp. | reverse complement strand
TCTCTAAAGATACTACGCCAAATACCACTTACTGGGGCACGCCTTTTGGAGAAGTACGTACTAAATTGAAAGAATACGCGGCAATTAAGAAATTGCCCGAGATTGTAAAAAAGATTAAATAGTTAATATCATGAGTAAAAAGGCGAAAGATATTGTTGAGAAGTTTTATCAATCCGAATTTTTTAAGGACGATAAGATTTTAAAAGATTTTCTTCATACTGATGTGGAACTGTCCTGGTATGGGACTACAGGTTTCAGAAAACTAGATCTGGAAGGTATTGCCGAAATTGGTCAGCAATTAAATCAATCTTTTGATTCTTTAAGATTAGAGGTAGAAAAGGTTATTGCCAAGAAAGATGATGTTGCTATTCATTTTACCTATCATGTTCGAACTATAGAAAACCCTGAAGAAGAAATGCCGTACGCTCATTTTATAGCTATGTGGCAACTAAAAGATGATAAATTGTGCAAAGGTGTACAAATTAGTCAATTAGGGGAAGAAATTGAAAAAAGCCCCTGGGCGAAATAAACTAATACAAACCCTTCATACTGAAGGGTTTTTTATTTTATTTTTATTCTACACTTGTAGAATTGTGATTTTTGTTCTACATTAGTAGAATAATTACCCTATTTATGGAACTCTCAAACGCAGAAGAACAATTAATGCAGATCTTATGGAAGCAGGAAAAAGCTTTTATGAAAGATCTGCTAATTGCCTATCCCGATCCCAAACCGGCGCTTACCACTGTGGCAACTTTACTTAAACGCATGCAGGAGAAGAATTTTGTAGGCTACGTCCAGTTAGGGAGGTCACGGGAATACTTTCCTAAAGTTTCTAAAAAGAGTTATTTCTCAAGGCAAATGAATGGAATGATAAAGAGTTTTTTTAATGATTCTGCCACTCAGTTTGCTTCTTTCTTTACACAGGAGACTGATCTCAGTGAAAAGGAGTTGAGGGAGATAAGGACGATTATAGATAAACAAATTAAAAATAAATAACATGGCAGAATATATTATAAAATCTGGCCTTTGTTTATTCATTCTATATAGTTTCTATAGATTGGTGCTTGAAAATGAACAGTTTCATTTATTTAAGAGACTATATCTTATAGGTATTTTAATAATTTCGTTCGTACTTCCTGCCTTGACATTTTATTATACGATAGAAGTTCAGGAAAGTCCGGAAGCTTTAATTCATGGAGTTAGCAACTCAGATACATTAAGAAATTTACAGGAGAATGATATTTCAGCCAGTTTTTTTTGGAAAATGGTTATTGGAATTTATCTAACTGGTGTAGTTCTTTTTTTCCTAAGATTTATTTCTAATCTAAGGTCACTTTGGATAGATGTTCTGAAAAATTCCAAATTAAAATTCCGGAGGTATACTTTTATTTTAATGAACAGGGAGTTGAATCCTTATACTTTCCTGAATTATATTTTTCTGAATAGAAAGCAATACGAAAGCGGGGAGATATCCAATGCTATTATAAGGCATGAAAAAGCTCATGTAGATCAAAAACATTCCCTGGACCTTTTGTTTATTGAATTACTTCAGATCTTTTTTTGGTTCAATCCTGTTTTTACGTGGATCAAGAGATCTGTAAAACTCAACCATGAATTTTTAGCAGACCAGGCGGTTATAGCGAAAGAAATAGGTGCTCTGGAATATTCCAACATACTTTACCATTATAGTTCGGGACACTATTATAATTCATTATCAAGTCCCATGAGTCAATCATTAATCAAAAAACGAATAATTATGATTTCAAAACAGTTCTCAATAAAAAAATTGCTAATGCGTATTGGTCTTCTATTGCCGGTGCTGGCACTTTGCGTTTACTTTTTTAGTAATGATATTGTTGCAAAACCAATTTTAATAACTGATGAAAATACTCTGTTTCATCATGAAAATCATTTTCAGGAGCATAAGGTCGTTTCTATAAAGGTTGAAGAAGAATCTCTGTTTGTTGATGGAAAAAAGATCTCACTGAATGAATTCAGGTCATTTCTGGATAACAGGTTAAAGAGCCTAAGTAATGAGGAATTAAAAAATTTAAATTTGAAAATGAAGCTTGTCAACCCAAAGGACTCATTTTTACAGGACGTTAACCAGGAATTTTCTAAAACCAGATTGGCCAACATTACCGGGCAATCGCTTTTACCTCCACCTCCTCCCATGCCTCCTAAACCTGCTGAAGCTCCTGCCGCACCAGCAATGGCAGAACCCGGAAAAGCTAAAAGAATAGAAATAAAGATTATTAACGAAGATGATGAGGAAAAGGTAATGGAGAAAAAAATCATCAAAGGGAATGAGTCTCTAGAAATGGAGGAGAAATTAGCTTATCCGGAAGATGCAGACTATTATATTAATGATAAAAAAGTAAGTCGGGAAAAAGCGATGAAAGTAATTGAAGAAAAAAAAGCTATACAGGTAGATATCCGGAAGTTGAGTGAAGGGAAGGATGTAGTAAGAATTTATACTTAATATCTTCAGAATGCTATAAAACAGACCGGGATTGTACCGGTCTGTTTTTTTTATTGGTCATACCAAGCCATAAATTGCTGCATTTCTGTTGAGGGTTAAAGCTTTAATAAACTTTTAAAAAGCTTTTAGCTTTTATATTTAAAAACATACTTTTGTAACGCAAAAATCAAAAAACACTTATGAGCGTTTTAGTCAATAAAAATTCTAAAGTAATTGTGCAGGGATTTACCGGAAGTGAAGGTACTTTCCACGCCGAGCAGATGATAGAATACGGTACAAATGTAGTTGGTGGTGTAACTCCAGGTAAAGGAGGTCAAAAGCACCTAGATAAACCAGTTTTTAATACAGTTTCTGATGCTGTTGAACAAACAGGAGCAGATGTATCTATCATTTTTGTACCGCCGGCTTTTGCTGCCGATGCTATTATGGAAGCTGCCGATGCAGGTATAAAAGTGATCATTACGATTACTGAAGGTATTCCAGTTGCCGATATGGTAAAAGCTGCAGATTATATCAAAGATCGTGACTGCAGATTAATTGGTCCTAACTGTCCGGGTGTGATTACTCCTGGAGAAGCAAAGGTTGGTATCATGCCAGGATTTGTATTCAAAAAAGGAAAAGTAGGGATCGTTTCTAAATCTGGAACTCTTACCTATGAAGCTGCAGACCAGGTAGTGAAACAAGGTCTTGGAATAACTACAGCAATTGGAATTGGTGGAGACCCGATTATTGGAACCACAACCAAAGAAGCTGTTGAGTTATTGATGAATGATGATGAAACCGAGTGTATCGTTATGATAGGTGAGATTGGTGGTCAGCTAGAGGCAGATGCAGCTCAGTGGGTTAAGCAAAACGGTAATAAGAAGCCAGTTGTTGGTTTTATTGCTGGTGAAACTGCTCCTGCAGGTCGTACTATGGGTCATGCCGGTGCTATCGTAGGAGGAAGTGAAGATACTGCCCAGGCTAAGAAGAAAATCCTTAGAGAGAATGGTATTCATGTAGTAGATTCTCCTGCAGAAATAGGAATGAAAGTTGCAGAAATAATGAACTCGTAAGAGTATCTGAATATAATTATTGAAAATCCCTCTTTAAGTTAAATTAAAGAGGGATTTTTTCTTAATAATAGCTAGGGATGAAGGCCCTTGCCGCGTAGCAGTTCCAATAATTCTTCAGGATGATCTGTTTGAATAACATCAACCTTTTTAATTTTTAATAGCTTCTCAAAACCCGATTTTCCCTCTCTCTCCTTTTGATCATACTTTTTAAGAGCGTTCACCCATATAGATATATCTTTGTCTTCTATAGCTTTTAAAAAACCCTCAGGGTAAGAGCGATGATATACCTGAATAATATCAATATAGTCATATTTCAGGGCCTTTATAATATTTCGTTTGGTGTAGACCACCGGCATGATCCTGATTTTTGGGTTCATTTGATGAATTTGAGGAATGATTTCCAGGTCTTTTATGGTTAGGATTACTGATTCTTCCCGGTCTTGTTCAGCAATAAATTCTACGATCTTTTTAATTGTTTCAGGATCTGAGATTTTAAGATCCAGATTAACAATGATCTTATCCCTGGTGATTTCCATTACTTCCTTCAAGCTGGGGATCTTTTCTTTGGAAGTTTTATTCTTGTGAGTTAAGTTGAAATATTTGAGATCGTCCAGGCTGTAGTCGCTTAATAAGCCCTGGCCATTCGTGGTACGGTCTAATTCCTTATCATGTAAAATTACGAGTTCGTTATCCCTTGTTTTTCGCACATCCAGTTCAACGATATCAATTCCGTTTATTATACTTGCCTGGATGGCACCCAAAGAATTCTCAGGATACTCTGAGTGAGAACCCCTATGAGCGGCAACCTGGATAATCTCACCAGGTTCATAAAAATATCTGGCAGACGAGCTAAAAAGAAAATAATACCCAAGAAGCCCCAGTAAAATGAGTCCGGCGATATAATATCTTCGATTGTTTCTCATGGGTAGCTTCAGTTACATATTGTTCTTTGCTCTCTTAATAAAAATAGGATTAATATAGTTTAAGGGTTTTATTAATGGGATAAAATTGCATTTCTTTTCTAAAATATCTACAAATAATAGATTGGATTAATAGTCTAATTAAGCCTGTAGTAACTTCATCGTAAATTTTATTCAATGACTTTCAGGTTTTGTTATATTTGGACAGTCAATTAACCAAGATCATTTAATATGAAATTATTAGAAGGAAAAAATGCTATAATTACCGGTGGTAGCCGCGGGATAGGAAAAGGTATTGCACAGGTATTTGCTCAACACGGTGCAAATGTTGCTTTTACTTATAACTCATCATCCCAATCTGCTGAAGAGCTTGCCAGCGAATTGGAAAAAATGGGAGTAAAGGCTAAGGCATATCAATCTAATGCAGCCAGCTTTCAGGAGTCGCAGGAATTGGTTGATAAGGTAGTAGAAGATTTTGGCTCTATAGATATTCTCATAAACAATGCTGGAATTACGAAGGATAATCTACTTATGAGAATGAGTGAGGAAGATTTTGATAAAGTGATTGAAGTAAATCTTAAGTCTATTTTTAATATGACTAAAGCTGTACAGCGTACTATGCTTAAGCAGCGTAACGGTAGTATTATCAATATGAGTTCAGTAGTAGGGGTAACAGGAAATGCAGGCCAGGCAAATTATGCCGCATCCAAGGCAGGTATAATAGGGTTCTCCAAATCTATGGCTCAGGAATTAGGTTCGCGTAATATAAGAACGAATGTGATAGCTCCAGGATTTATCGAAACCGAGATGACCGAAAAACTGGATGAGAAAACAGTGCAGGGTTGGAGAGATTCTATTCCTTTAAAAAGAGGAGGGAAGCCGGAAGATATCGCGAATGCCTGTGTCTATCTGGGTAGTGACCTAAGTGCTTATGTTACCGGACAGGTAATTCACGTAGACGGAGGAATGCATACTTAATACCCGGAATTTCTGGTTAGGGTGGAATAATTCTTTTTAATTATTAACTTCACCATTCTAACTGGTATAAATGGAAACAATAACAATACTTCTTATAACCCTGGCACTCCTTGTAGCGCTGGGGTTTGCTTTTTTCCAGTATTTATATCAAAAGGAAAA
>JAHELO010000134.1 GCA_024644145.1 Christiangramia sp. | reverse complement strand
TATTTACAGATGCTGACTGCGCTCCGCAATCCTCAAACTGGATCACCGAGATGTCACGTAATTTTCAACCTGGAAACTCCATAGTCCTTGGATATGGTGGGTATTTTAAAAATTCAGGTTCCCTTCTAAACAAATTAATACGTTTTGAGACCTTACTAACTGCAATCCAGTATTTTTCTTATGCTAAATTAGGCACCCCTTATATGGGGGTTGGAAGAAACCTTGCTTACACCTCGACCCAGTTTTATGAAATGAAAGGGTTTGCCAACCATTTGCATTTAAGGTCTGGTGACGATGATCTTTTTGTGAACGAAGCCTCCACTGCAGAAAATACCTCGATCTGTATTCATCCAGATTCCATAACCCGAAGTGTACCAAAAGATCGGTTTACCGATTGGTTCCATCAAAAAAGAAGACATGTAGCCGTAGCAAGTCATTACAAGCCCTTGCACAAAGCTTTGCTAGGTACTTTTTATATAATGAGGGTCTTATTCTGGGTATTGCTTGCAGGATTACTCGTATTGCAAATTTACCCCAGGATCGTTCTCGGCATATTGGGACTAAAATTACTCACCGAAGCTTTTGTTTACATTAAGGCCGGAAAAAAACTAAAGGAAAATGACGTGGTTTGGCTATTTCCATTTTTTGACGTTTTTTTAATCGTCACACAAATGGTTATCTTTATAGCTAACCTCATTTCAAAACCGAAACATTGGAAATAAATCCAGACCATCTCCTTGAAAAGATCAAGGAGGCCAAAAATGGAAGCCAATCTGCTTTCAATTATCTTCTGGATAGATACTGGAATGATGTTTATGGTTTCCAGTTAAAAAAAACAAGGAATGAATATGAATCTGAAGACATAACCATTCAAACCTTTTCAAAGGCTTTCAATAAAATAGAAACCTTTGACGAAAACTACTCCTTCACCACCTGGCTTATTGCCATTTCAAAGAATATACATATAGACCAGATAAGAAAAAAGAAAGCATCTATAAACTCCAGAACTTCAATGCATGATGAGGAAAGAGTCTATGAAATCGTAGATGAAACTCCGGGTATTGAAGATAAACTAATAAAAGAACAAAATCTAGAACAGTTACTTTCAGACATAAAGCAATTAAAGCCACATTACCAGGAAGTGATCAATCTTAGATTTTTTCAGGAAAAATCATATAAGGAAATTGCCCGCAGCCTTGAAGAACCCATGAACAATATCAAGGTTAAATTACTAAGGGCAAAGAAATTATTGGCAGAGATTATCGAGGCCAGGAATAGATAGTTAGACATTAAAAAGCTGATGCAGCATATTTATGCAGTTCATCATATTATTGTATCTTTGACGCTCAGATTTTTGCTATGAATACAGACGTTGCGCCCGTAAAATCCAAAACAGAGAGAACGCCAAAACCAAAGTGGCTACGTGTTAAACTTCCTACCGGGAAGAAATACACCGAACTTAGAAGTCTGGTAGATAAATACGATCTCCATACTATCTGTACTTCCGGAAGCTGCCCTAATATGGGAGAATGCTGGAGTGAAGGTACGGCAACTTTTATGATCCTGGGAAATGTATGTACCAGATCCTGTGGATTTTGCGGTGTTAAAACCGGAAGACCGGAAACTGTAGATTGGGATGAGCCCGAAAAAGTGGCACGTTCCATCAAGTTAATGAAAATAAAACATGCGGTAGTAACCAGCGTAGATCGTGACGATCTTAAGGATATGGGATCTATCATCTGGGCTGAAACGGTGAAAGCTATCCGAAGAATGAATCCTGAAACCACACTGGAAACTCTTATTCCAGATTTTCAGGGAAATGAAAGAAATATAGATCGTATTGTAGAGGTGATGCCAGAGGTGGTATCTCACAATATGGAAACCGTAAAAAGGCTTACCCGTGAGGTTAGAATTCAGGCAAAATATGACAGAAGTCTAGCGGTACTTAAATATTTAAAAGACAGCGGGATTAGAAGGACTAAATCTGGGATCATGCTGGGACTTGGTGAGAAAGAGGAAGAAGTGATTCAGACTCTTAAAGATCTTAAAGAAGCCGGTGTAGATGTTGTAACCATAGGACAATACCTTCAGCCAAGTAAAAAACACTTACCCGTGAAGCAATTCATAACTCCAGACCAGTTTAAGAAATATGAAGAAATAGGACTGGATCTTGGTTTCAGACATGTGGAAAGCAGTGCGCTGGTAAGATCTTCCTACAAAGCTCAAAAACATATTAATTAGTCTATAAATGGCTAAAACAATTAATATTGCCATTAATGGTTTTGGCAGAATCGGGCGGAATCTTTTTAGGTTATTACTGAATCATGATGTAATTAATGTTGTTGCCATCAATGACATTCATGATGCCAAAAGCCTTTCTCATCTTCTTAAATACGACAGTATTCACCGTACTTTAAAAGCTGATATTTCTTCCAACCCCTCTGGTATTGTAGTAAATGGAACCGAAATCCCCTTACTAAATCACAAAAATCCTGAGGATATACAATGGAATAACTATAAGGTTGATTATGTTATTGAATGTTCTGGACAGTTCAAAACAGCAAATTCACTTAAGGGCCATCTTAAGAAAGGGGTTAAAAAAGTTATATTATCAGTTCCACCACAGGATGACTCCATAAAAATGGTGGTTCTGGGAGTGAATGAGGAGATTCTGGACGGCAATGAGAAAATAATTTCAAATGCCTCCTGCACAACTAATAATGCAGCCCCTATGTTAAAGGTGGTACATGATCATCTTGAGGTGACCCAAGCATATATCACTACAGTACATTCTTACACTTCAGATCAAAGTTTGCACGACAAGCCCCATAAAGATCTGCGACGCAGTAGGGCTGCCGCGCAATCTATCATACCTACCACCACCGGAGCAGCCAAAGCTTTAACGGGCATTTTTCCGGAACTTAGCGATGTAATTGGTGGTTGCGGTATAAGGGTTCCTGTTCCCAATGGATCTCTCACAGATATGACCCTGAATGTTAAAAAACATACCACGATAGAAGAAGTGAACGCACTGTTTAAAAAGGCGTCTACAAACGAACTGAAAGGAATAATTCAATATACTGAAGACCCTATTGTATCTGTAGATATTTTAGATAGTAGCTACAGCTGTATTTTTGATGCACAAATGACTTCGGTTATTGGAGGCAAACTGGTTAAGCTTATCGGCTGGTATGACAATGAAATTGGCTATTCTAACCGTCTTGTCGATTTAATTTCACTCATTAACGATAAATAGCTATATTTAACCGCGTTAACTGCTTCCAGCTATTTTCCCTGAATGAAGAACTTAAAGCTATTTTTTTTACTATTCTGTTCCTTAGTCCATTTTGGATTTCAGGATCCAACTATAAGTGAAACAGAGCCAAAACCTGAGCAAATAAAACAGTTGCTTAGCGAAGCGGAGACCTCTATTGACATGATGCTTTTTGATAAGGCACAAAATCAACTCAACAAGTCTCTGGAACTGGCAAAGCGAATAAACCATAAACGATATATTGCCCTATCCAGCAGTATTCTTGCCAGAATGTATAGTGTTAGACATGAATACGATAAAGGTATCACACAGCTGGAACGAGCCATCTCTATACAGCGGGATATCGACGATAAAGCAGGTTTAAATTATTCGTACGTGATGTACGGAAAAATCTTAAACTCCAAAAATGAAAAAGTCCGGGCTCTAAAATACCTGGATCTTGCCAAACAATATTACGAAGAGCAGGAAAACTCTGAACAACTTGGAATTATAGCACTTAATAAGGCTATCATTTATATATACGACGAGAAAACCCGGCAAAGAGCAATTTCTGAACTTAACAACGCAGAAATCTATTTTGAAGGCAGTAATAATAAGTATGAACTTTCCAGACTTCACTACTACCTGGCCAGATCCTACATTTTTCAGGAAGATCTAAAAAAAGCCGAGCAAGCCGCACAAGGGGCATTAGCTCTTGCAAATCAGGGTGGGTATACTGGCATGACCATGTATACCTATGGTCTTCTTAGTGAAATAGAAGAAATGCGAAATAAGCCCTCAGCCGCACTTTCCTACCTTAAGCAAATGAATAACGTACGGGACTCTGTATTTACGGCTAATAAAGAGGCTCTGGCAACCGAAGCAAATGCCCGTTTCGGGGTTGATGCTTTGAAAAACACCCTGGACGAATTAACCATCCAGAATGCAGAGCAGGAAAGAACTTTAAAGGTAAACAAGCTTACCACAATCTTAAGTGTAGCACTAATAACAATTCTTTCATTATTAACTCTTTCCTTATATAAGAATAATAATTTGAGAGCGAGGGCCAACGAACTTCTGCAAAAGAAAAATTCTGAATTGATCCTGGCCAAGGAAAATGCTGAAAAGGCTTCTCTTGCCAAAGCTCAGTTCTTAACAACTATTACCCATGAACTAAGAACGCCTTTATATGCGGTAACTGGCCTTACCCATCTATTACTGGAAGAAAGTCCTACTGAAAGCCAAAAGGAACATTTGAATTCACTGAAATTTTCAGGGGAATACCTGCTTTCCCTTATCAATAATATTCTGGATCTAAATAAGCTCGAAGCAAACAAGGTAGAAATCGTGACCTCCACTTTTGATCTGAAAAAAAGGTTGTCTGATGTTCTTATCGCTTTAAAAAATTCAGCAGACGAAAAGAATACAGAGCTGCATTTTGATTATGACAAGAGCATTCCTGAAAAACTCATAGGAGACCCTTTAAAGATCTCACAGATCCTTATAAATTTACTGGGCAACTCCATTAAGTTTACTGAAGACGGCGATATCTGGATCTCTGTAAAGAAAACTAAACAAGAGGATAAAAAAGTTTCTCTTCTTTTTGAAATTAAGGATAATGGCGAAGGTATCGGGAAAGAAAAGCAAAAAGCAATTTTCGATAATTTCACTCAAGGCTCCACTCAAATAAACAGGAAATTTGGCGGCACCGGTTTAGGTCTCTCTATTGTGAAAAATCTTTTAAGCCTTCTGGGCAGTGAGATAGAATTGGAAAGCGAACTGGGCGAAGGTTCTAAATTCACTTTTGAACTCGAGTTTGAAACGCCCGAAGCTGAAATTAAAAAAGCAACCGTAGCCGCAAAGATTGACGAATCCAAACTAACCAATGATATTATGCACAATAAGCATATCCTGGTGGTAGAGGATAACAAGATCAATCAAATGATCACCAGAAAGATCCTGGAGAAAAATAAAGTCGTGTGTGACGTTGCAGATAATGGAACCATCGCTATTGAGAAAGTTCAGAATAATAATTTTGACCTCATCTTGATGGATATACATATGCCCGGAATAAGTGGTATTGAAGCTACTGTGGAGATAAGAAAGTTCGACGAAGATATCCCGATAATTGCACTAACAGCCGTAACGCTAGATGATAATCTGGATGAATTTTATCTGAATGGTTTTAATGATATTATCCCTAAACCTTATAAGACCGAAGAGTTTTTCCATAAGATCAATAAATATCTGGCAGCTAGAGAAACTACAGTTTAAATTTCTGGCATGTGCTTTGTAAAGAAATAGGCAAATTGAATTATATAGAGAAGAAATTTATATAGTTTGAATTAGCCAAAAGAAAATGAGGTGTTT
>JAHELO010000133.1 GCA_024644145.1 Christiangramia sp. | reverse complement strand
CAGATAAAGGAATTGATTCAGAATAATTTTAAAGGAAAAAAAGTAAGCATTCTTGCTCCCGTTGTGAGAAGTAGAAAAGGTCATTATAGAGAACTTTTCGAACAAATTGCAAAGCAGGGTTTTTTAAAAGTACGGGCAGACCAGGAAGTAGTGGATATCGAAAAAGGTATGAAACTGGACCGGTATAAAACCCATGATATTGAGATAGTAATAGATCGACTTAAGATTGAAGATAAGCCAGATTCAGATAAGCGCCTTTCAGATAGTATTAAAACTGCCATGTACCATGGTGAAGATAGCTTAATGATTTTAGAGCAGGAAACCGGGAACATTAGATATTTCAGCAGAAACCTGATGTGTCCCACGACAGGAATTAGTTATCCTAATCCTGAACCTAATAGTTTCTCCTTTAATTCGCCAAAAGGCGCCTGTCCTCATTGTAATGGAATTGGTAGTCTTTATCAGGTAAATCCCAATAAAATAATCCCAGACCGCAGCCTGTCTATTAAGAAAGGAGGATTGGCACCGCACGGACCTCAAAAAAAGAACTGGGTGTTTTCACAGCTGGAACTAATTGCCGAAAGGTTCGATTTTAAACTGACAGATCCTATAAATAAAATTCCAGAGGAGGCATTAGAAATGATTCTTAATGGGGGGAATGAAAAATTCTCAAGAGACTCCAAGGCGTTGGGAATTACCAGGGATTATAAAATAGATTTTGAAGGGGTAGCCAATTTCATTGAAACCACTTATAAAAATAATGATTCCACTTCTTTAAGAAGATGGGCCAAGGAATATATGGACAAAGTGATTTGTCCGGAATGTGAAGGTGCGAGATTAAAAAAAGAGGCTCTTTATTTCAGGTTTCATGATAAAAATATCGCGGAACTTTCACATCTTGATATCACCGACCTTTTTGAATGGTTCGATGGTATTGAAGAACAGCTTTCAGAAAAACAATTATTGATCGCAGAAGAAGTGATCAAGGAAATACGTACCCGCTTGCAATTTCTACTGGATGTGGGGCTCACCTATCTCAATCTTAACCGGGGTTCGAAATCTCTATCCGGAGGAGAGGCGCAGCGTATAAGGCTGGCCACCCAGATTGGCTCACAGCTGGTTGGAGTGCTTTATATTTTAGACGAACCAAGTATAGGTTTGCATCAAAGGGACAACGAAAAGCTTATAAATTCACTTGAGTCCCTGAGAGATATAGGAAATACTGTAATTGTAGTTGAGCATGACAAAGACATGATTGAAAGAGCAGATCATGTAATTGATATAGGACCCCGTGCCGGAAAACATGGAGGCGAAATTATAAGCGAAGGGACTCCTGCAGAACTTATGGCGCATGAAACCTTAACTGCCGATTATTTGAGCGGGAAAAGGGAAATTCCAGTTCCGAAGAAGCGCAGAAAAGGCAACGGGAAAAAAGTGGAGTTAAAAGGAGCTACGGGTAATAATCTTAAAAATGTAAATATTAGTATCCCCTTAGGTAAAATGATCGCGGTAACCGGAGTTTCAGGGAGTGGAAAATCCACCCTTATCAATGAAACGCTCTACCCCATCATGAATGCGCATTATTTTAACGGGGTTAAGAAACCAAAACCTTATAAAAGTATTAAGGGGCTGGATCACCTGGATAAAGTGATAGACATTAATCAAACTCCAATTGGACGAACACCCAGGTCTAACCCAGCAACCTATACCGGTGTATTTTCAGAGATCAGAAGCCTTTTTGCCAAAACACCCGAAGCACTCATAAGAGGTTATAAACCGGGAAGGTTTAGCTTCAATGTTAAAGGAGGACGATGTGAAACCTGCAAAGGAGGTGGGTTAAGAGTTATTGAAATGAACTTTTTACCTGATGTTTACGTGGAATGCGAGACCTGCCAGGGCAAGAGGTTTAACCGCGAGACTCTGGAAATAAGATATAAAGGGAAATCTATAGCAGACATCCTGGAAATGACCATAGATGAAGCCACCACCTTCTTTGAAAACATTCCCAAAATTTATAGAAAATTAAAAACAATCAGGGATGTTGGGCTAGGCTATATTAGTCTGGGACAGCAGTCTACAACCCTTTCTGGAGGTGAGGCACAAAGAATTAAACTTGCAACCGAACTTTCCAAGCGGGATACCGGAAATACTTTCTATATATTAGACGAGCCAACAACCGGACTCCACTTTGAAGATATCAGAGTCCTGATGGAGGTTCTAAACACCCTGACCAATAAAGGAAATACGGTCTTAATAATAGAGCATAATATGGATGTTATTAAAATGGCTGACCATATAATCGATATTGGTTATGAGGGTGGAAAAGGCGGTGGAAAAGTTGTGGCAACCGGAACACCAGAGGAAATTATTAAAAATAATAAAAGTTATACTGCAAGGTTCCTTAAGAAGGAATTACACTAATTAATCAATATGAAAACACAAAATAGGAATAAGGCCTGGAATGAGATAAAGACAAATGATTCCTGGGCTATTTTTAAGATTATGGGGGAATTCGTAAACGGATACGAAAAACTGAGTCAAATTGGCCCCTGTGTATCTATATTCGGTTCGGCCAGGACCAAACCCGATATGAAATATTATAAACTGGCAGAAAAGGTTGCAAAAAAGATCGTAGATCACGGTTATGGAGTTATCACCGGAGGTGGCCCAGGGATCATGGAAGCCGGAAATAAAGGGGCTCATCTTGCCGGAGGGACTTCTGTAGGATTAAATATTGAATTACCATTCGAGCAACACGATAATCCATATATAGACAACGACAAAAGCCTTGATTTTGATTACTTCTTCGTTAGAAAGGTTATGTTCGTAAAATATTCTCAGGGATTTGTGGTAATGCCCGGTGGTTTTGGAACTCTTGACGAACTCTTTGAAGCGATTACCCTTATCCAGACTCATAAAATCGATAAATTCCCTATCATACTGGTGGGTACCGAATTCTGGAGTGGCCTGGTAGACTGGATAAGGACAACCCTTTTAGACAGCTTTCAGAATATTAGTGAACCAGATATAGATTTAGTTCAAGTAGTTGATACAGAGGATGAAGTAATTGAAATCCTGGATCAGTTCTACGGCGAATATAATCTTAGTCCTAATTTCTAGTTAAGAGGCCTGTTGAAGGAATTAAAGTTTGATTATATTTAGCCCTGATTGCCATCAGTACTAAACCTTTTGTAATTGAAATACCTTCAGTTTTGCCTGATCTATATACTTTTTTCGGGATGCCTTTCTGCCCAGAATGTCATCAATGTGAATGCACGCTTAATAGACAGCATTCACACCCTGGAGATAGATCAGCAAATTACCTTTTTTAACACTGGAGATAAAGATTTAACCAGTCTGTATTTAAATGACTGGAATAATGCTTTCAGCACTAAAACTTCAGCACTTGCAAAACGTTTCGCAGAGGATTATGCGAGACGTTTTCATTTTGCAAAAGATTCAGAAAGAGGGTATACCAATATTAAAAACATCCAAACAGGAAATGATACTGTCCTTGAATGGGAAAGGCCCGGGAATGTAGTAGACCTTCTTAGAGTGAAGTTGCGGGATCCCCTCCCTCCTGGCGATTCCATCGTCCTGAACCTGAAGTATGACCTAAAGATCCCAGATGATAAATTTACCCGGTTCGGCCGGGATGATCAGGGAAACTATAAATTAAGATACTGGTATTTAGTTCCTGCTCCCATTGAAGATGGATGGAAGCTCTATAATCATAAGGACCTGGGTTTGCAGTTCGTAAATCCTTATAAGGTTAATATCAGGATAGATGTGCCTACGGAATACTATGCTGCTTCCGGATTGGATCTCACCCGAACTCAGACCAGAAAGGGTTTCAAGACCATAGAATTTGAAGGCCAGGACAGGGTAGATAGTGAAATGTATCTAACCAGGTCCTATATTTTTGAATCTATAAATGCAAATTCCACCCAGGTTATTACCAATATCGAAGATGAAGACATTCAGTTTGATATTAAAAATACGCTGATAGACAGAGCTGTAGGCTTTCTTGGTGAACGGCTTGGAACATACCCTCATAAAAATATTTTCGTTACTCAGGAAAACTATTTGAAAAGCCCAATCTATGGCCTCAATCAATTACCCAGTTTTATCAGGCCTTTTCCGGACGGTTTTCAGTATGATCTGAAATTATTTAAAACAATAACCCGCAATTACCTTCAGAATACCATTTTTATTAATCCGCGGGATGAAAAATGGGTGACAGATGCCATCCTGGTTTCTTTGATGATAGATTATGTGGACACCTACTATCCTAACATGAAAATCATTGGCAATTTGAGCGATATTATTGGGGTTCGCTGGTTTCATGCAGCCGATCTTGAATTCAATGATCAGTATCAATTTCTTTATATGAATATGGCCAGGCTTAACCTGGACCAACCCCTCACCACTAGTCAGGATTCATTGGTGAAATTCAATGAGAATATAGCGAATGCATATAAAGCAGGAATAGGGATTAAATATGTGGAAGAATTTCTAGGTGATGAATCTGTAAAAAAATCTATTTCTGAATTCTATTCGAACTACAAACTGAAAAGAGCTACAGATAAAGACTTTGTAGAAATACTTCAGAAAAATGCCTCTAAAGATATCTCGTGGTTCTATAAGGACTATGTAAGCACCAATAAAAAAATAGATTTTAAGATCAAGCAGGTTGAGAAGAGGGACGATTCATTAAAAGTTACGATCCAGAATCTGCGTGATCATGAAATGCCAGTGAGCCTGTATGGCCTCAGGGATAAAAAAGTGATTTATAAGACCTGGATAGAAAACGTTCGGGACACCTTAAGTGTAACAATTCCTAAGGGAGATATTGAACGCCTGGCCTTAAATTATGAACAGGAGATCCCGGAGTTTAACCAGCGGAATAATTATAAAGGGATCACTAAAATTCTTGACAAACCTATCCAATTCCGCTTGCTCCAGGATGTGGAAGATCCAAGATACCACCAGGTATTCTTTATGCCCGAATTTGATTATAACCTGTATGACGGAATATCCATAGGACCTAAATTGTACAATAAGACAATTTTAAGCAAGACCTTTAATTTCAGTATTTCTCCAAAATTCGGTTTTACCAGCCAAACGCTGGTAGGGTCAGCGTCTGTTTTAAATGCCCATCAGTTTGAAAATGAAAAATTACATAGCATTTATTATGGAATAGGCGGTACACGATTTTCCTATGGTTATAATCTCTTTTATGAGAAAGTTAGTTCCTTCCTGAGCTTTTCATTTAGAAATTCCTATTTACGAAGTAATGAGCGCCAACGTTTATTGATTAGGAATGTAAATGTTCGCAGGGATCAGAATCCTGAAGCTCCTTTGTTACAGCCAGATTATAACGTGCTTAATGTTAATTACACCTATAGTAATCCTAATTTCCTGAAGCACTTAACCACTTCTCTGGATTACCAGCTATCAGATAAATTCAGTAAAGTTTCTCTAACAGCAGAATACCGGAAATTATTCACCAACAACCGCCAGATCAACCTTAGGTTTTTCTCAGGTGCCTTTCTTTATAACGATGCACGCTCAAATGATTATTTCAGTTTTGCCTTAGACCGGCCAACAGATTATTTATTTGA
>JAHELO010000132.1 GCA_024644145.1 Christiangramia sp. | reverse complement strand
AAGTAGAAGTGATAGATCCCATAAAATGTGATCTTATCATTGAGAAGAAAAAACCCAGCATTTTTTATAAGAACCATTTCCTTGACGATACAGATGCGGTAATTCCCAGAATAGGAGCCTCTGTTACTTTCTACGGAACTGCAGTGGTAAGGCAGTTTGAAATGATGGGAACATTTACTACTACAGAGTCCCAGGCACTGGTACGAAGCCGGGATAAATTAAGAAGTCTTCAAATACTTTCCAGAGCAAGACTGGGATTACCAAAGACCGTTTTTACCAATTATTCTAAAGATGTAACAGAAATTCTGGAACATGTTGGAGGCGCACCGGTTATCATCAAATTACTGGAGGGAACTCAGGGTCTTGGAGTAGTATTGGCAGAAACTCAGAATGCTGCTGAATCTGTAATTGAAGCCTTCAATGGTCTACAGGCCAGAGTGATAGTTCAGGAGTTTATCAAAGAAGCCGGCGGAGCAGATATTCGGGCTTTCGTGGTAGATGGGCAGGTAGTTGGAGCGATGAAAAGACAGGGAAAGGAAGGAGAGTTCAGGTCTAACTTGCACAGAGGCGGATCGGCTTCAGTAATTCAGCTTACAGATGAGGAGGAAAATGCAGCTATAAAAGCGGCCAAGGCCATGGCTCTGGGAGTTGCAGGCGTAGACTTGTTGCAAAGCAGCCGGGGACCACTTATCCTGGAAGTAAACAGTTCTCCGGGACTTGAAGGAATTGAGGAAGCCACCGGTAAAGATATCGCGAAGACCATCATTAGATATATTGAAAGAAACGTATAATATATGCCTCGTATAGACAAGAACAATGTTCTTGAAATTTTAGGTGAGAAAGTACTTCCCGGGAAGGGAGCCACCATAAATTTCAATATGGCGAAGCTCTATACTACTACTTCTGTAGAAGTGCCGGTGATCATTGAACGATCTAAAAAACCGGGACCAGTAGTATTGTTAACTGCAGGGATTCACGGAGATGAGATCAACGGGGTTGAGATCGTAAGGCAGATAATATCTAAAGGAGTTAATAAACCAAGAATTGGCACGATCATCTGCATCCCGATTGTAAATATCTTCGGATTCCTGAATATGGCCAGAGAATTTCCTGATGGCAGGGATCTTAACCGGGTTTTCCCGGGTACCCAGAACGGCTCACTTGCTAGCAGGTTTGCCTATCAGTTCGTAAAAAAGATTCTCCCTATTGCAGATTTCTGTCTCGATTTTCACACCGGAGGCGCCGCACGGTTTAATGCTCCTCAAATAAGGGTAAAAAAAGGGGATGAACAAAGTATAAAATACGCCAGGATTTTTAATGCTCCATTCACGATACATTCAAAAACCATCACAAAGTCTTACCGGGAAACCTGCTCAAAACTTGGCATTCCCGTACTGCTTTTTGAAGGAGGAAAATCGCTGGACAGCAATAAGGATGTAGCCAGGTATGGTGTGGAAGGGGTAATGCGAATTTTAAGTCACCTGGAAATGCTAAATCCAAAATTCGAGTATCCAGATGTTAAGAAGGAAACCGTGCTCATTGGAAGCAGTTCCTGGCTACGAGCTAAATATAGCGGGTTATTACATGTAAAGATCCCGTGTGGCAAGCACGTGGAAAAGGGTGAATATATTGCAACCATTACAGATCCTTATGGAAAGTTCAGACACAAAATAAAATCTGGCAGTGAAGGATATGTGATCAATGTAAATGAATCGCCCATTGTTTACCAGGGAGATGCGATCTTTCATATTTCTACCCAACCCAAAACCGAAGATCATGCACAAGGATGAGCTGAGGAAAAAATACAAGGAAAAACGATTACAGCTTAGCGAAGGTGATATCGAGAAAATGAGTCTGGAGATAGCCAACCTGTCTTTGGAATTACCAGTCTGGGATTACAGATATTATCATATATTTCTGAATATTGCCGAGCAAAAAGAGGTGGATACTGAATACCTGCTTCATATTCTGCAGGGGAAAGACAAGGAAGTGATCATCCCAAAAACAAATTTCGAAACAGGTGAAATGTTGAATTACCTGTTAACAGATCAAACCGTAATTAAGAAGAATAAATGGAATATCCCGGAACCTATTGATGGGATCGAGATACCCAATGAAAAACTGGATGTGATCTTTATTCCGCTGCTTGCATTTGACGAAAAAGGCCATCGTATTGGCTACGGGAAAGGTTTTTATGATCGGTTCCTGACAGATTGCAAGCCCGGAATTATCAAAATTGGCCTATCTTTTTTTGATCCGGTGAAAGAAATAGACGGTATATTCCACAAAGACATACCATTAGATTATTGCGTGACCCCAAATAAGATTTTTAAATTCGGTTCTAAATAATTTTTGTAATGATAAGGTTAATGCAGTATTTTTAGCCTGAACAAATAACTTTGATGCTCAGCGATCTACAGTTAAATAGTATTCTGGAAGACTTTGATATTGCCTACTGGAAGATTAATCTTTTTTCTAAGGAGATCGCCTGGTCTGAGCATTTTAATATTCTGGTAGGAAAACCAAAGATTGAGGAAGACCGTTTTGAGTTTTTTATTAATCACATTCTTCATCCAGACTACCGCTACGATTTCAGAATTCATTTTGAGAAACTAATAAAAGATAATGAACCCTTCAGTTTTGAAATAAAATTAAAACTGGAGAATGGGAAATATCGCTGGTTCGAATGTAAAAATCAAAAAACCAGGGACCATTCCTTCAGGGAAACCGCGGTTCTACTTTTCGTCAACATTCATCAAAGTAAAAGAGATCAATACACCATAGAGGAGAATTTCTTTTACTATCGTGAGACTGCAGAGATGACCTCTACAGGAGGCTGGTACGTAGATACAGTTAACAAAAATATTTACTGGGATGATGTTTCGCTGAAGATCGTTGAATGCCCCCGCGATTTTCAACCGGCTTATGAAGACCGCATGAAATTCTATGCCAAGGAACATCATAACCGCATGCGAAATGCATTTGACAAATGTGAGAATTTTGGTATTCCCTTTAAACTGGAACTTAAGATGGTTTCTTTTCAGCACAGGGAGTTCTGGGTTCGTTTAACCGGAAAACCTGTTTATAATGACGAACAGGAGGTAATAGGGATACGTGGTGTCTTACAGAACATTGATGAAAACAAGAACAATGAATTAAATTTGCAGAATTCTCTGGATATCATTGCAACTCAGAATTCCAGACTATTCAATTTTGCACATATCGTTTCCCATCATCTAAGGTCTCACAGCAGTAATTTAAGCCTCATTGTAGAATTGCTGAGAGAATCCAAAACAGATCGAGATAAGCTGGATCTTTTGGCAAATGTAGAAGATGTCTCGGGCAACCTTGATTCTGCTATCTCCAGGTTAAATGACATTGTTAGCATTCAAACTTCCCTGAAAAAAGAGCCGGTTCTTATCAGGTT
The DNA here is from genome assembly GCA_024644145.1 of Christiangramia sp. GTDB lineage: Bacteria > Bacteroidota > Bacteroidia > Flavobacteriales > Flavobacteriaceae > Christiangramia. Next base: position 2,198 of record JAHELO010000132.1, on the reverse strand, counting down.
TGATGAAGCGCTGGAAGTGGTTCTGGCATCTATATCTTCTTTGATTAATCGGGAAAATGCAAAAATCGTCGCTGAATTTCAAGATTTGAAAGAAATTCGCTATATCCCTGAGTATCTTGAAAGTATTTTACTAAATTTAATCACAAATGCTATCCGGTATAAACAACCGGGGCGTAAACCAGTCATTTTTATACAGACCTATATCGATAATGATAAAGAGTATTTAGAAGTTAGCGATAACGGAATGGGAATAGACCTCGATGAATATGGAGAGAAGATGTTTGGCATGTACAAAACTTTTCACCCTAGTAATCCCGAGGCAAAAGGAATTGGTTTATTCATTACAAAAAATCAGGTAGAGGCCCTTGGAGGGTCCATATCTGTAAGTAGTACTGTAAATATTGGGACAACCTTTAAAATCAAATTCTAGATTCTATTTATTATGGGGCAAAAAGTAGAACTAGCGTGTATCATCGATGATGATAAGATATACGTGAACTTAGTAAAGAAGATCATTGAGATCAAAAAGCTATCTGAGAACTTACTTATCTATAAGAATGGTAAAGAAGCATTAGATTACTTTAAAAACATCATGGAAACTGTCACCGATGAGGACAAACTTCCTGATATCATTTTCCTTGACCTTAATATGCCTGTAATGGATGGATGGGAATTTCTTAATGAGTTCATTAAGATCAAGAACAACCTGAACAAGAAGATCACATTATATGTGGTAAGCTCTTCTATAGACCCGCGGGATCTGGAAAGAGCCAAATCTTTCAATCTTGTAACAGACTACCTTATAAAACCTATTGAACTTAAAAAGTTTGAAAAGATATTTGAAAAGACCGCTGCTTAAGCTTTCTTCTTTTCTTCTTTTTCTTCTTTAGGAAATGCTCTTTTGTTGAACAATAGCAACATGGCTACTCCTACACTTATTGCTGAATCTGCTATATTAAAAACTGGCTCGAAAAAAGTAAAGTATTTTCCGCCCCAGAAAGGGATCCACTCAGGTAAATATCCCTTCCATAAAGGAAAATAGAGCATGTCTACCACCTTTCCATGGAATAATGAACTGTAACCACCTGCTTCCGGCAAAAAGCTCGCTACCTGCCCGTAACTGTCGTTGAAGACCACCCCATAGAAGACTGAATCTATAATATTCCCAAAAGCTCCCGCAAAGATCATGGCAATGGCGGTGATCAATATTCGGGACCCTCCTTTTTTTACCGAATCCCATAGCCAGTAACCAATCCCAACTATAGCCACAAGCCGGAAAAGAGTAAGAGCTAGTTTCCCATACTCACCCGGGATCTTTGTCCCCCAGGCCATTCCTTCATTCTCTACAAAAAGAATACTAAACCAGTTAAACACCTCAATCTCTTCACCTAAGGCAAAATTGGTTTTGATATATAATTTTGAAATCTGATCTATTAAAAGGATCAGTACGATAATAACTCCGGCTCTTTTAAGGGACATGGATAAATTTGTTTGAAAACGGCTCAAAAATACTAATATTATTTAGTTTTTACGCACCAGAATATCACCGTCTATACTGTTGAGCTTTATTGGGTTTAAACCCGGAATAAAATCTGGAATCTTTACTTCCCCATTCCGGCTGTATGCCTGAATATCACCCCTGTTCGTTTCTACACTAATATTCCCGGTAAACGTGTTTACTACAGCGATTCCGTGAAAATCGATCAGGTTGCAGTAACCCTGGTTCAAATCTGCATGCAGCGACTTAAAAGCACCGCTGCTACTAAGGGATGCAATATTGGAATTGACGATTACTTCTAAATGCTTGGGTATGATTAATTCAATTTCAAGCGAAAAAACTTTATGGGCACTAAGTTTATCATAACCACCTGTGAGCCTCTGAGGATATTGAGTGGTTAAATTAAGTTTTTCTCCCTCCACTGAAGAAGCCAGTTTGATATTATTAAAATATTCTCCTTCAGAATGAGTGGAAATTTTAATTTGCTGAGTATTGGCAGTAGTGATACTGATAAGATAAGCCTCATCTGTATCTATGCGGATCTTTTTGATCTCTCCGGCCTCAATAATTTCAAATGTATCTTTTTGAGCATAAGTAAAGCCAGTTAAAAATATAACAATTACGCTTAAAAAAAATTTCATCTTCGCCATCATTACCAAAACAAAAACGCCCACAACTTAAAGTATGGGCGCCAGATTCT
>JAHELO010000131.1 GCA_024644145.1 Christiangramia sp. | reverse complement strand
TTGAAATATACAGTATATTATGATCAATCTGGGAATGTAACAGATACAGTTTACGAATAAAAAAAGCAGCCAGTTGGCTGCTTTTTTTTATCTCTAACTTTTTTCTACGAGTGTTTCTGAATCTTTAAAATCCATTTCCACCTGGTGTCTGGTAAGATCTTCAAAGGTTTCGCGTTCCCTTATTAAGTGAGCCCTCCCATTATACCACATAACTTCAGCGGGGCGGTAACGGGAATTAAAGTTACTGGCCATAGAGAAACAATAGGCTCCGGCATTGCTGAAACTTAATATGTCACCTTCCCTTATTTCAGCTATTCTGCGATTATTTCCGAAAGTATCTGTTTCACATATGTATCCTACAACGCTGTAAAACCTTGGCTTGGCATCGGGATTTGAAATATTGGATATATCATGATGGGAACCATAGAACATAGGCCTTATTAAATGATTAAAACCGGTGTCTATCCCTGCAAATACAGTAGAAGTAGTTTGCTTAATAACATTCACCTTAGCCAGAAACTTTCCGGCTTCGCTTACCAGATATTTTCCGGGTTCAAAAGCCAGGGTTAATTCCCGGCCATATTCTTTACAGAAAGTATTAAAACGTTCGGTCAGCTGCTTTCCCAGGTCCTCGATATCGGTTTCGATATCACCTTCCCGGTAAGGAACTTTAAATCCGCTACCGAAGTCAATAAATTCCAGCTCCTTAAAATTTCTGGCTGCTTCAAATAAAATTTCTGAAGCATATAAAAACACCCCGATATCAAGAATATCACTGCCGGTATGCATATGTATTCCATTTATATGCATACCCGTATTCTCAACAATCCTAAGCAAATGAGGCATTTGATGTATACTTATTCCAAATTTGGAATCTATATGTCCTACCGAAATTTTCGAATTTCCACCTGCCATAACATGCGGATTAATTCTAATGCAAACTGGAATTTCCGGATGACGGCTTCCAAATTGTTCCAGGATTGAAAGATTATCGATATTTATTTGAGCTCCTAATTTTACTACCTCCTCAATCTCTTCCAGGGAAACACCATTTGGAGTATATATGATTTTCGCTGGATCTACACCGGCTTTGATACCGAGTTTAACTTCCTGTACAGATACAGTATCCAGGCCGCATCCCAGAGAATTTAATAATTTAAGAACAGATAGGTTGGAGAGGGCCTTAACGGCATAGTGAATTCTCAGGTTGTCAACCTTAAAAGCACTGGTAAGTCGTTGATATTGAGAAATAATCTTCTCAGCATCATAAACATATACAGGACTTCCAAATTTTTCAGCAACCGAAAGTAATTCCTTGTTTGTCATCTTCTAAAAATTTAGCGCAAAAATATACTTACCCACATTTGTATTGTAAGGCGTATACCAAATATAACCGATTTGTACAATTTGTTATTTCTTAAAGCAAAATATTATGAGTTACTCCATGCTACCTTAGTATATCAATCTTCATCGCGGGTGTATGCACAAATAAAATGATATGCTTGGGGAATGGAGATATCTAAAACGATCGCCAATTCTTTATAAATATGAATTATTCCGAATTATGTCATTTCTAATTCTAAACTCTTCAATCGCCGGTGTCAATAATACCTGACTATCATTGTTTTTTATAGAAACTGATTTACAGAAGAATAAAGATTAATGTAATTATCTACGGTATTCTTTTCCCTTACCGCGTTAGAATTGGAAAGCCTTGAGTATTATTGGAATTCCCTGATATCTTATGCGTTAAGATGCTCAAAAAAGATTGGTACAATTGTATGTATTTGTTACTTTTGCCTTCCGTAATTAAACAGAGAAATAGCTGATTATGAATATACACGAATATCAAGGAAAAGAGATTTTAAGCAGCTTCGGCGTTCGCATTCAGCGTGGGACCGTGGCAAGAAACGCCAAAGAAGCAGTAGATGCTGCTAAAGAACTAACCGAGCAAACCGGAACCGGGTGGCATGTGATTAAAGCACAGGTGCACGCAGGAGGCCGTGGAAAAGGTGGTGGTGTGAAGCTTGCCAAAAACCTTAAAGAAGTAGAAGAGATCGCTGGTGAGATTATAGGAATGAATCTTGTAACTCCGCAAACTTCGGCTGAAGGGAAAAAAGTTCATCAGGTTCTTGTTGCTGAGGATGTATATTACCCGGGTGATAGCGAACCGGAAGAATATTATATGTCTGTTCTTCTAAATCGTTCAACAGGTCGTAACATGATCATGTATTCTACTGAAGGTGGAATGGATATCGAAACTGTGGCTGAAGAAACTCCGGAACTTATATTTACAGAAGAGATAGACCCTGCAACCGGACTTCTTGGTTTTCAGGCACGTCGTATTGCTTTCAATCTTGGACTTAGCGGTACCGCATTCAAGGAAATGACCAAATTCGTGATGTCTCTTTATACAGCTTTCGAAAAGTCTGATTCTTCATTATTTGAGATCAACCCGGTGTTGAAAACAAGTGATGATAAGATCCTTGCCGTAGATGCTAAGGTTACTTTAGATGATAATGCATTATTCCGTCATAAGGATTATGCTGAAATGCGTGATATTCGTGAAGAGAATCCAACAGAGGTAGAAGCCAGAGAGGTTGGTTTAAACTATGTAGACCTTGACGGTAATGTAGGATGTATGGTAAATGGGGCAGGTCTTGCCATGGCCACTATGGATCTAATTAAGCAGGCAGGTGGAGAGCCGGCTAACTTCCTTGATGTTGGTGGTACAGCAGATGCGAAAAGAGTAGAGGAAGCCTTTAGACTTATTCTTAAAGATGATAAAGTTGAAGCTATCCTGGTAAATATCTTTGGAGGTATTGTGAGATGTGACCGCGTGGCACAGGGAATAGTAGATGCTTCTAAGAACATGGGAGATGCTATGAACGTGCCAATCATTGTTCGTTTACAAGGTACAAATGCTGATATCGCGAAAGAACTAATTGATAATAGCGGTTTAAAAGTATACAGTGCAGTACAGTTCCAGGAAGCTGCAGATAAAGTGCAGGAAGTATTGTCTTAAGCATTTTTAGAATATAAAACCAAAAACCCACGCAATTCGCGTGGGTTTTTTTTGTTCTTTTCTGTCTGAATAATCTTCCCCAATAATACATGTTAAATATTTAAATAACTGTAACTAAATTGTTTAGCTATCGTCTTTTATATATAACCACTAAAGATAGATTATGAAAAAATTACAGTTTATTCTCTTCGCAGTCATCTTTGTTACCCTTGCCGTAAAAGCGATTTCTTCTTCACCTGCCCCGGTGGAATACGCAGCACTCTCAACAGACACAAAAGTAGAGGAGGTTCAGCAATTCTTTAAATACAAGGTAAATAACGTTCAGAATTCTAATAATTACCAGGTGGAAAACTGTATGATTTATACCAGCGTATGTTGTAACGCTTAAGGTGTTTGGTTGTTCTTTGGGGTCACTGTTTTCGGGATTTCTTTTATAAAACAGGAGTTTTAAAAGGTTGAAAAACTTATAAAACTAATTGATTATTAATCAATTATGTTCAATATATTTTGTTAAATAGAAAATGAATAATTATATTTAATTATGATTTATTATAAATAAAGGAGTCATCTTTTAAATATAAATTGCGTTGGAATACTTTTAAATTTGAATTAGCCAAAATAAAATTTTACGAGCAATATCAATAGCAACGTTTAAGAGATGACTTCACTTTATGGAGTATTCTTATTTGGAAGGATACCAATCCATAAGTTCAACTTCAATATTCTTATTCTCTTTATTCACCAGTCTTTTAAATTCTTTAATATCTGAAAATCCGTTTTTCCCTCTATAGTGATAAGGGATGACTTTTTTTGGTTTGAATTCCAGTACCCCTTCTGCGGCCTGGTCTACGGGCATGGTATATGGTAAATTCATCGGTACCAGGGCCACATCAATGTTCCTAAGATTTCTCATCTCCGGTATAGCCTCAGTATCTCCAGAAATATACAGGCGTTCCCCGTTCTTTTCTAAAACATAACCGTTACCTCTACCTTTTACATGCATGGCATCTTTGGTTTGCGGTAGGTTATACATGGGAATTGCTTCAATGGTAAATCCATTATGAGCAATAGTTTCCCCGTTTCTCATTACAATTAAATTGTTCTGCAAGGCTTCGGGCAGTTTTTCTTTCACCGCTTGGGGAACAATTATCTTTGCATCCCCTGTTTTTAGGCCGGTAAGAGTTTCAGCACTAAGGTGGTCACCATGAATATCTGTTATTAAAAGAAACCCTGGTTTAGGCATATCCTTAAAGGCTTCAGCTCCTCCTACGGGATCTAGATAAATAATTTCTCCTTCCCACTTGATAACAGCAGTTGCATGGGAGACCGGGATGATTTTTATACTTGTGGAACTTGATTTGGTGTCTTTCTGTACCTTGGTTTCAGCAATCTCAGAGGTTGGTTTAGCCTCCGAAGATCCGGGCTCATTTTTGCAACCGGTAATTAACATTGCAGCAGCTATAAGAGGTAACAATCTTCTCATAATTCAAATTTTACTTAAAAGTAAAAAACGAACAAGGGATTATTTTCCCAATTTGTAAAGATTTATGAAAGCTTTAGTTGCATTTTAATATCTCCCCGGGAATAGGGGTTATTATTTTCTATAGGGATCTCCTCAAAACCATATTTCAGGTAAAGATGTATAGCATTTTCGAGTTTTCGGTTGGAATAGATGATTAATTTTTCCCATCCCTTTCTCCGTGCATATTCAAGTGTATGTTTCATTAGCTGCTGGCCTATCTTTTTCCCTCTATATCCCGGTTTTACAGCCATCTTTGTTAGTTCGAAAATGTTGTCTTCCATTTTCATTAAGGCAACGCAACCAATTACGGTATCATCGTCTAATGTAAAGAATATATTTCCGCCGGGTTTGATGATATATTTTTCAGGATTGCCTAGAACTTCTTCATCATGGGGCTCTACCCAGAAAAATTCTTCCAGCCACTGAATATTCATTTTTTTAAATTCCGAAGAATATTCCGGTTTCCATTCAACGATCTGCATATGATAATTTTTAAGGCTTAAAATTATTAATAATTTGCCAGAAACTGCCCGTTTTAAGGCTTTTCAAAATCCCTTATATTTATATCAGCAATAAAATCTGTACTATGAATTTAGATATCCCATACAAATTTAGTTACTTCCTTGTTCTATTCTTTATTCTATCCTGCAAAACAGGGCCAGAGCCAGAGCAGGAAGTTGTAAAGGTTGAAAATCAGGTTGAGATCCTCCCGCCAGCTGAACTTTATGGCGATCTATTCTATGATGTCCAGAAGAGGGAAATCTTTGAAGATAGTAAAACCTTTGTAGATGTGATTCCTCAGTATAACATGGGGCTAATAAGACAGCGCTATGCGATGCTGACAGATACAACCACCGGGGGAATTAAAGATTTCGTGATTCAACATTTTAAGGTGCCTGGAAGAGAGGATTTGGCCTTTAAAACAGATTCTTCCTCCATTAAATGGCATATATCGAAATTGTGGGAGGTGCTAAAGCGGCCGGCAGATGAGAAGATCTCCGGAACCTTGATTCCCTTACCTGAACCTTATATAGTACCTGGTGGCAGATTTAGGGAGATATACTACTGGGATAGTTATTTTACCATGCTGGGC
>JAHELO010000130.1 GCA_024644145.1 Christiangramia sp. | reverse complement strand
GCTAAGAGCTTTTTTCACCGGCTCCATAGATCTTGTTACAAGTTCTGAAGCTAATTGCTCAAACTTAGAACGAGTGATCGTTTCTACAAGGTGCTTTGGTCCACTAGCAGTAGCAGTTACATAAGGAAGATTGATCTCAGTTTGAGAAGAAGAAGATAATTCGATCTTCGCTTTCTCTGCTGCTTCTTTTAGACGTTGAAGTGCCATAGGATCTTTTCTAAGATCAATGTCTTCTGCTTTCTGGAAGTTATCTGCAAGATAGTCGATCAATACTTCATCAAAGTCGTCACCACCAAGGTGAGTGTCACCATTAGTAGAAAGTACTTCAAATACACCATCACCTAGTTCAAGAATAGAAATATCAAATGTACCACCACCAAGGTCATACACCGCGATCTTCTGATCCTGAGATTTTTTATCTAAACCATAAGCCAGTGCCGCAGCAGTAGGCTCGTTTATAATTCTTCTTACTTTAAGACCTGCGATCTCACCAGCTTCTTTAGTCGCGTGACGCTGAGAATCGTTAAAATATGCAGGTACAGTAATTACCGCTTCGGTTACATCCTGTCCAAGATAATCTTCAGCAGTTTTCTTCATTTTTTGAAGCACCATAGCTGAAAGTTCCTGAGGAGTATATAAACGACCGTCAATTTCTACACGAGGAGTATCGTTATCACCTTTCTTTACAGTATAAGGTACTCTTCCCGCTTCTTTTGAAGATTCAGAAAACTTGTTCCCCATAAATCTCTTAATGGAAGAAATAGTTTTCTGTGGGTTGGTTACAGCCTGACGCTTTGCAGGGTCCCCAACTTTTATCTCGCCACCTTCTACGAATGCAATCACAGAGGGTGTAGTTCTCTTACCTTCGGCATTAGGTATCACCGTTGGCTCGCTACCTTCCATTACGGCAACGCAGGAGTTGGTGGTACCCAAGTCAATTCCAATTACTTTACTCATAACTATATAACTTGTTTTTTACGTTAGTTTATCAATTTTACAGTCACTAGAAGTCAATCATTATGCCAGCGCAAATCTTCTGACAGACTGTCACTTTTTTAAAACACCTTGTCATCAGTATTTTTTCACAGTAAAAGCCGGAATATAATTTTCTCAAAATTTCATGGGCTGCATTAACAATTCCTTATTTTTGTTTTCAAATTTTTACTCTGAATGCGAAAAATAGAATGCATTAGTGTGTTTGACATGCTTAAAGTAGGTGTGGGTCCTTCCAGCTCTCACACTCTGGGTCCCTGGCGTGCTGCCCAGCGTTGGATCGCCGAACTTAAGATGAAAAACCGTTTTACCGAAGTTGAAAAGATTCATGTAGACCTGTACGGTTCATTAAGCCTCACCGGTAAGGGTCATGCCACAGATATAGCCACGTTACTAGGTTTATTGGGACATGATCCTGTAACTATGGATATTTCTATAATTGAATCTGAAATAGAAAGAATCAAAGAGACCGGGAGATTATTGTTTAATGGAGAAAGAGACATTGAATTTAATTTCAGTGAAGATGTGAAGTTTAACCGAAAATTTCTCGAATTTCATCCCAACGGAATGACCTTCAGGGCTTGCCTCTATAATGGTAAAAAAACATCTTCATCATTCTATTCTATCGGCGGCGGATTTGTAGTAAAAAAAGAACGGAAGAACGCCAGCAGGAAAATGAAAAATTTTCAGGAATTTCCCTTTCCTATAGAAAAAGCAACTGAGCTTCTGCACTACTGCAAAACTGAGAACAAGCCAATTTCAGATATTGTCCTTGAGAATGAAAGGTCTCTAAGAAGCGATGAGGAAATAGATGCTGGCTTCAGGGAGATCTGGAAGGTCATGCAGGAATCTATGTACATAGGCTGTCATACTGAAGGCACCTTACCAGGAGGTTTAAATGTAAAACGGAGAGCTTTTGAAATGCATCAGCGTCTAATAGGTGAAACACATTATTCAGGTATAGAAGACTGGATCCCGGCAATCAGACAAACCGAAGTGAAATTCCGTCAGATCCTGAAATGGGTAAGCTGTTTTGCATTAAGTGTAAATGAGGTAAATGCATCATTAGGCCGAGTGGTTACCGCTCCTACAAACGGAAGCGCAGGAACCGTTCCTGCAGTTATGATGTATTACATGACCATAGAGAATCATAATGCTACTTTTGAAGATCTAAAAAGGTTCATGCTGGTAGCAGGTGAAATAGGAAGCCTTTTCAAAAAAGGTGCGACCATTTCTGCTGCTATGGGAGGCTGCCAGGCAGAGATTGGCGTATCTTCAGCCATGGCCGCAGGAGGGCTTACCGAACTGATGGGTGGAACTCCCGAGCAGGTTTTAATGGCCAGTGAAATTGCCATGGAACACCATTTAGGTTTAACCTGTGACCCAATTGCGGGTCTTGTTCAGGTTCCCTGTATAGAAAGAAATGCGATGGGCGCCATAAAAGCTATAAATGCAGCCGAAATCGCCATGGAAAGTGATGCCAGTAGAGCTAAAGTTCCGTTAGATAAGGTTATTGAGACCATGTGGGAAACGGCGAAGGATATGAACAAGAAATATAAAGAAACATCTGAGGGTGGCCTGGCGGTAAAAGTTAGCTTAAGCGACTGCTAAAACTGAAGCAATTTGAACATTCTAAAGGAGAATCATCTTGGTGTTAAAGTGAAAAACCTTTTCAGGAATTTTACTTTAATGCTTTTATTTTATTTCCTATTCTTCTTTGTTCTGCGTTTTTTGGATGTTTTCATTTTAGATCTCGATTTTCAGAAATATGAACAATTGGAGATCCTGAAAATTTTAGACGAAAATCCATTAAAATTTATATTCCTGGCTGCTATTGCCGCCCCGGTGATAGAAGAAAGTATATTCAGGAGTCTTTTAATTCCTAGCCTAAGCAGTATAAAGATCTTTTTATGTGCGATATTTTATCTAATTGGGATCCTTCTCATCCCTGAAGAGGCGCACTGGAGTTTAAAATACCTTCTGCTGTTTTCCAGCCTGGCATTTATCTATTACGCCCTGGGCGAACTTATTTCAAAAAGAATCTTACATAAGACCTGTTATTGGCTGCATAGATATTATCTGCCGGTTTGGATACTGGGCGCTGTTATTTTCGGTTTTGTTCATATCTATAACTATGTAGATAACTTTCAGCTAGACCTTATGTTATTTATCATGATCTTCCCCAGGATTATTGCCGGTTTTTTCTTCGGAAAAATAAAAGTCGAGAATAAATCCCTGCTCTGGCCGGTGTTATTACACAGCATGAATAATTCCCTGGTTCTAATTGTGCTCCTCCCCTTCACAAAAGCCTGATCGTACTGCCAAATAAACTATATGCCGGCTTAAAATTAGAGCATTAAAAATCCTGCAACAGCCTTGATTTGATTTATAGACCTCATACTTTTATCAGTATATTTGAACCTTAATTTTTATAAATGTCCCCGAATTTTAAGTTTATCCACTTCCTTTTTTTATGCGCTTTATTTTTGAATTCCTGCAAGGAGCAAAATAGTTCATCGCCTGTTCAGGTATTGGAACAAAAACCCAAGGTAGACAATGGCGGTTATCATGAAAATTATCTCAGGGAAATATCTTTTATAAAGACACGCGAAGATTCTGCCAGCACTTCAGATATGGTAAAGATCCAAGGAGGAACCTTTCTAATGGGTGGTAATAGTCAACAGGCCAGACCCGATGAATTTCCGCGCCATAAAGAGAAGATTAACTCCCTTTGGGTAGATAAGACCGAAGTAACCAATGCCGATTTCAGAAAGTTCGTAGAAGAAACAGGTTATGTCACCACGGCAGAACGCTCATTTGAAATTCATGGGAAAAAATATGAAGCCGGGGCTTTGGTTTTTGATCCTACAAATCCGGAATGGTGGTGGAAATTTGTGAAAGGAGCAAACTGGAAACATCCTACCGGCCCACGGAGTGATATTAGAGGGAAAGAGTCCCATCCTGTGGTTCAGGTTTCCTGGTATGACGCCATGGCTTATGCAAAATGGGCTGGCAAACGACTCCCAACTGAGGCAGAATACGAATATTTTAATCGGTCTGGTAGTGATACCCTCATATATCACTGGGGGAATGACTTTGACAAAGCACCTAAGATGGTCAATTATTTTCAGGGTACTTTTCCTAAAAGGAATTCCGGAGATGATAAATTTGAAAATACCGCTCCGGTTAAAAGTTTCCCTCCAAATTCCTTTGGCCTGTATGAAACAGCTGGAAATGTCTGGGAATGGTGTCTTGATACCTATCATCCAGACGCATATTCTAAAATTGAAATAAGGGAGGATGGATATTTTAAGGATTTCATCAACATGAATCAACAAAAAGTGATTAGGGGTGGATCTTTTTTATGTAGCGAATCTTATTGCACCGGGTACAGGACAGCTGCCAGAATGAGTTCAGCACCAGATACAGGTCTGGAACATACCGGCTTTAGATGTGTAAAAGATATCTAATCACAATTCTCTTTATCCCTTGTATCTATAAGGTAAACAATTTTCCAGGCCCCATTAAAATTGACCAGTTGGAAGCTATTTACACCACAGTGGCTTAATTCTCCATTAAAGTGAAAGGAATAAGGAGTAGTTACCGTGGCCAGCAATCCGTTTTCCTCGATCCTGAATTCATGGATTATTTCCTCAAATTTCGCTTCCGGAGGAATTGAAGCGATACTACTAATAAAGGAGTGATAATCACTCGTGGAAAGTTTTGTATTTCCCAACGAATCAAGTGAAGCAGAGGCCAGCACTACTCCATCTGTTACAAAGTTTTTCAATTGAATGGTATCCTGAGCATGAAAAGCGATAAAGAAATTTTCAACCAGCTTTTTGGGGGTTTCACACTTCAAATTAGTTTGAGAAAAAGCAGCCAGATTACTAACAAGCAATAAAGCGGTTATAATATTTTTCATGCCTAAGTAGTTTTGACCGTGGCTGCCGAATTTACTACTTTTACTCAAATTTAAAATTAAGCAAATGTCTGTTGCAAAAAAAGAGTATAAGCGAGTTACCACAAAGTCTCTTGTGGACATGAAATCCAATGGTGAAAAAATAAGTATGCTTACGGCATACGATTATACCATGGCGCAGATCGTAGACGGTGCAGGCATTGATGTTATCCTGGTGGGTGATTCGGCAAGTAACGTGATGGCAGGTCATGAAACTACGCTTCCTATTACTTTGGATCAAATGATCTATCATGCAACAAGTGTGGTAAGAGCCATTAACCGGGCTTTGGTAGTGGTTGATCTTCCTTTTGGAAGTTACCAGAGTGATCCAAAAGAGGCATTAAGATCTGCCATTAGAATTATGAAAGAAAGCGGTGGACACGCCGTTAAACTTGAAGGAGGAAAAGAGGTTAAAGAAAGTATTAAAAGAATCATGCATGCCGGGATCCCGGTTATGGGACATCTAGGCCTTACTCCACAATCCATATATAAATTCGGAACTTATACAGTTCGTGCAAAAGAAGAGGAAGAAGCCGAAAAATTGAAGTCTGACGCCAAGATGTTGGAAAAAATAGGTTGTTTTGCGATCGTTCTCGAAAAAGTTCCTGCAAAGTTAGCTAAGGAAGTTGCCGAAAGCCTTACCATACCTGTTATTGGGATTGGCGCTGGTAACGGTGTGGATGGTCAGGTATTGGTTGTTCACG
>JAHELO010000129.1 GCA_024644145.1 Christiangramia sp. | reverse complement strand
AATTGCCCCGTACGTACCTACCACATATCCGAAAACTGCAAGTAAAACCCCAACAGTGGCTAGGGAAGGATGGAAGGCGGCTGCGACAACCGGTGCAGATGCTGCTCCGCCCACGTTGGCCTGGCTTCCCACCGCCAGAAAGAAGTAGGGTGCTTTAATAAGTTTAGCCGTTGTGATTAAAACTATAACATGTATAAGGATCCATACCAGACCTATGGCGATAAGTCCGGGATTATCGAAAACCATGGTAAGGTCCATTTTCATTCCGATGGTAGCTACCAGAATATAAATAAAAATACTTCCCACTTTACTGGCGCCAGCACCTTCATAAGATTTGAATTTTGTGAATGATAGTATTATACCAATAGCAGTCGCAATAGTGATCATCCAGAAAAATTGAGACGAAAATGAAGACAGGGCACTTTTTGAATCGCTAAAAACTGCAAAGTTAGCCAGAAGGTATTCAGACATACCATCAGCGCCCCAATGTGCCATTCCCACTGCGCCAAAGGCAAGAGCCAGCATGATCATAAAATCTGATAATTGCGGTACACGGGTCACGCTTTCCGCATAGCTGCTTACTTTAACCTTAAGGTCCTGGATGGCTGAGTTGTCTGCCTTTAACCAGTTATCTATTTTGTCATTTTTACCTATACCCATTAATATAATGGCCATCCATAAATTAGCGACCACGATATCTACCAGAACCATTCCTCCATACAAGTCTGGATTATATTCATATATCTCCAGCATGGCAGCTTGATTTGCTCCACCACCTATCCAGCTACCCGCTATGGTAGACAGTCCTCTCCAAATAGCATCTGGACCCACACCGCCAACGGTTTCAGGAGAAATAGCAGAGATTATCAAAATGGCTATAGGGCCGCCCAGAACAATACCAATGGTTCCTGCAAAGAACATTATGAGTGCTTTGGGGCCTAAATTGAATATTGCCTTCAGGTCTATACTCAAGGTCATGAGAACCAAGGCTGCCGGTAATAAATAGCGGCTGGCAACAAAATATAACTGTGAAATTTCATCATCGATCCAGCCAAGGGAATTGAAGATGGCCGGGATGAGGTAGCACATTAATAAGGCAGGGACGATCTTATAGAATTTAGACCAGAAGCCTTCTTTTTGAGATGAGGTATAAAATACGAAGCCCAGGGCGAGCATTAAAAGACCAAAGACAATAGCGTCGTTGGTAAAAACAGTAGTTTCTTCCATTTGTAAATTTGACTAGGTTGCCGGCAAAATACAATTTTTATTATTTCCGGCGATAAGTCAAATCCACCTAAATATTAAGTAATTCTGAAATGCTTTTAGCAACACCATCTTCTTTTCCCGAAGAGGTGACCATGTGTGCGACCTCCAATACTTCTGGTTTAGCATTGCCTACTGCAATGCCCATTCCCACTCCCTTTAGCATTTCTATATCATTATAATTGTCTCCAAACGCGAGGCTCTGGGAAAGCGGAAGCCGGAAATGATTCTCCAAAAGATGTTCTATAGCGGTTAATTTCGAGATTGCCCTCGGAGCGATCTCCAGATAAGAAGGTTTTGAACGGTAAAGATGAAGGTCCCGGGAAAAATTCTGATTTAGAAAATCCCTGATAAGATCTATGTTTTCCTCTTCTCCCATTGCCATGATCTTATGTGCTCCTTTTGCTTCGCTTTTCCATTTTTCTATCACAGAGGAATTGCTCCTGATATCCGGTTGTACTTTTGTATTATTGATCTCTCTCCGGGTCCAGAAATCCTCTCTGGGTGCGTACCACTCATCGTTATGAAATAAACTTAAGTGTACATCATGTGCCTTATTGAACGACGCTAGTTCATTCAAAATTTCTATAGGAATTTCAGTAGAGCTTACTACATTACCTTCTACTAGAATTAACCCGCCGTTATAGCTAATTAGCGGCAGGTGGGCTATTTCCATCTTTTCCTGTAAATGCCTCATCGCTGCAGGCATTCTGGAAGAAATTAAAATAAAAGGAATATTAGATTCTGAAAGCTTTTTAATGGTTTTTACCGTGTATTCTGAAAGGTCTCTTTCGGCATTCAATAAGGTACCGTCTATATCTGAAAAAATTATCTTGAACATTATTCCTTCTCCTTTTTGGTTTTTGGGTGTCTCTTTGCATCTTTTAGGGCCTGGGTGAGCATCCATTCTATCTGCCCATTGGTACTTCTAAATTCGTCTGAAGCCCATTTTTCTATAGCTTTTAGCATCTCTTCATCTACGCGTAATGCGAATGCTTTCTTTTTGCCCATAATTTACTCAAGTTCTTTGATAAATGCAGTGATTGCAGGTATCAATTCAGGATGTAATGGCCTGCCGGGTTCATTATAAGATTTCGTATTTACCAACTTGTCATCTGTCTGGATCTGCCTGAATATATGATTCATATTTTCCAACAGCACAATTTCTGAGTTCTCACAAGCCTTGTTTAATAACTCTGCCTGTCTGCTTTCTGTCTGAATATCTGAGGTTCCATTTATAATCAAAACCGGGATATCCAGTTTTGTAATTTCCATGCTGGGGTCATATTGCATCCAGCTATACATATACGGTTGAACGCTAGGGCGGAAAAGAGATTCGAGCATTGGATTGTAATTAGTGGTTTTAGCATTTTCCCTTAAATCGTCAAAGGCCGCTCTGGCATTCTCCCCTAGTTGTGGAGCCATTTTATTAACCTGCTCCACGATTATGCTATCAATAGGTTCACCAGCACCTGCTAGGCTTATAAAGGCATCAGCATTGTCTTTTGCAGCAAGCATTCCAATAAGTGAGCCTTCACTATGACCTGCTATAATGAGATTCTCAAATTCATCCTTCTCGTCAAAATAGCTAAGAATGTCTTTAACATCATGAACGAAATCCTCTATGCGAAGGTCTTCTTCTTTGATCTTTAATTCCTGCATCTTAAAAATTCGCTTATCAAATCTATATGAAGCTATTCCATGTGTTGCCAGGGCACGGGCCATTTTTTTTATCCCGTCATTTTTGGCCATAGATTGATTTCCATCCCTGTCTGTAGGACCGCTACCCTGTACAAAAATCACCAGACTTTCCGCTTTATTTGAGACAGGGGTGGTTAGGGTGCCCTCAGTAACATCATTTATTTTCAGTTCTTTTTCTAAATACTGCTCCTGGGCTTGGAATGGCAGGATAAATAAATTGAGTAGGGCGAAAATTAAGTAGTGCTTCATTTTATGTGATATTAAACAGTCCAGGTATATCTAAGAGAACCTCAGTTATGACGATTCCGGTGGTTGCAATTTATATGCCTTTATTAATTCATATTATTATTAGGTCTAAATTTCTCCAGGCTGTCTGGGATTGATTAGGGGGGTTGGTTGCCAGGTGGTTCAATTAAACAGGTTATTGATTCAATGTTCCGGCATTCACAACGGGGGTAGCGTCTTTGTCGCCGCAAAGAATCACCATGAGGTTGCTCACCATTGCCGCCCGTCTTTCATCATCCAGATCTACCAGCTCTTTTCTGCTCAGTTCATTCAAAGCCATTTCTACCATACTTACTGCACCTTCCACAATTTTATGTCTGGCTGCTACAATGGCAGTGGCCTGTTGCCTTTTTAACATGGCACTGGCAATTTCATTAGCATAAGCTAAATAACCAATTCGTGCCTCCAGTACTTCTATACCTGCAATATCCAGTCTTTCTTCCAGTTCTTTTTCCAACGCGTCGCTTACTTCATTCATACTGGACCTGAGCGTTATATCCTCATCAAGACCTTCATCTGCAAAATTATCATATGGATAAAGGCTGGCGAGTTTTCTTACGGCTGCATCTGTTTGCACCACGACAAAATCCTCAAAGTTATCTACGTCGAAAGAGGCCTTAAAAGTGTCCATTACTCGCCACACAAGGATAGTACTAATCATTACTGGGTTTCCTAATTTATCATTCACCTTTAGCCGTTCACTGTCGAAATTTCGGGCTCTCAGGGAAATTTTCTTCTTAGTGAAAAACGGATTCACCCAGAAAAGTCCGTTTTTCTTTACGGTACCCTTATAATCCCCAAAAAGCAGCAGTACCCTGGATTCGTTTGGGTTCACCAGGATCAAACCGGGCAAAATTAAAATCGCAATGAAGAATGCGATACCCCATACCGGACTACCTGTATTTATAACTGCAATAACGCTTCCTATTAGAAGTAATAAAAAGAGAAATAGCATAAGGTAACCATTTATCGTTTTGATAGATTTTTCCTGTGTCATGAGCTAAAGATTTTCTGATATTATTATGATATCATAAATATATGGATTTAAATTATAAACTTCTGATTTCTTAACAGTTATTTTTATAGTCTTGATTATATTTGCCAGAAATTATCTCTAAAAATGAAAAAAGTCATATTTACAGCTGCTTTAATGTTTATTATAAATTTTGGTATCGCTGCTGAGGGAGATTGGGGTAAAACCGGTCATCGTGCTACTGCTGAAATTGCAGAAAATCATTTAAGTACAAAAGCCAAGAAGGCAATAAATGAGTTATTGAACGGGTATGGACTTGCCTTTGTTGCGAATTATGCAGACGATATAAAAAGCGATCCAGATTACAGGCAGTATGGCCCCTGGCATTATGTAAATATAGATCCTGATGCTGAAAAGTACATAGAGGAGGAGGCAAGTGAACGCGGTGATCTGGTGCAGGCAATTCGTAAATGTGTAGTGGTTTTAAAAGACCAGGAAGCTTCACGTGAAGAAAAGCAATTCTACCTTAAAATGTTAGTACATTTTGTAGGAGACCTTCATCAACCATTTCATGCCGGGCACGCAGAAGATAAAGGCGGAAATGATATACAGGTGAGATGGTTTAATGAAGGATCTAATATTCACAGGGTATGGGACAGTGAGATGATAGATTTCTACCAAATGAGCTATACCGAACTTGCTATAAATACCAGAGATCTTTCAAAATCACAAATTAAAGAAGTTCAAAAAGGAAAATTGCTGGATTGGGTTTATGAATCCAGGACTATTGCAGATGACCTTTATGCAGGAGTGGAAAATGGAGAAAAACTGGGGTACTCATACATGTACCAGCATATGCCTACCGTATTGGACCAGTTACAAAAAGGAGGTTTGCGATTGGCCAAGATCCTTAATGAAATATTTGGAGAGGGTAAATCTCACTCTTAGTAGATTTTTCTGAAGGTGAGGTTGATCCTAGGATCAACTTGCTTCTTGGTTTTTGGGAGCTGATGTTTCCAGAACTCCTGGGTTTTTCCTTTCATTATTAAAAGGCTGCCATGTTGCAGCCTTATTTTATGCCTAGCCGTTTTGTCAGTTTTATGCTTTAGGTGGAAAATTCTCTCTGCACCCAGGCTTATAGAAGCGATAACAGGATCTTTGCCTAGTTCCTTTTCGTCATCGGAATGCCAGCCCATACTGTCAGCACCATCCCGGTATAAATTTGCCAAACATACATTGAATTCTGCTCCCGCGAAATCTTCGCATTTTTTTCTTAGTTCATTAAGCTCTCCGGTAAAGGATATAGGTTTCATCCTAAGACCAGAGTAAGTGTAAGCTGTACCCGGATCGCCGAAAAACGCCGTTAGCCTTGGTTGCAAGATTTCTTTCCCAAATAATTTGATCTTTTCATGTTTCCAGCTGTCCAAATGTAATAGGGTATCCAGATGATGATTTGCTTCATCGG
>JAHELO010000128.1 GCA_024644145.1 Christiangramia sp. | reverse complement strand
GACGTCTGCCGGCAGGTAGTAGTCCAGTGAAATATCATCTATTTGCGCCTGGGTGATTAAAAATGAGAGTAAAAAAAGAAAAGTAGTAGTAATACGCATGGTAGTAATTTTAAAGTCCTAATATAAAAAAAACCGTCCTGAGTGAGGACGGTTTTAATTATGCTTGTAGTATTGATTTATTAAATATCGTCAAAACTTACATCGGTAAATTTCTCGGCAGTAGATGAATTTGAGGTTTCTGTAGCCTCTTCATCATATTCTTTCTTGAAATCTTTCTGATGACGTTCGCTGATCACTTCTTCACCCTTTTCGTTGATGATGAAATTTGTCATCTCTTCCAGAATCTCTCTAAAACCATCAAAATCTTCTTTATAAAGGTAGATCTTGTGCTTTTTGTAATAGAAAGAACCATCGTCGTTGGTGAACTTTTTACTCTCTGTAATGGTAAGGTAATAATCATCAGCCCGGGTAGACCTTACATCGAAAAAGTATGTTCTTCTTCCCGCTCTTAAAACTTTAGAGAATATTTCTTCTTTCTCCATCATTCCCTTGTCGCTCATATAAATAGATTCTTTAATGGTTTGTTATTGTCGAGTCCAAAAATCTAAAAATTTTTAACATCTAACAAAATATTTTCACATTTCTTTTTCATTTAGCTGTTTTGCGTAGAGTTCTTTGTAATATCCTTGAGTATTCATTAACTGCTGATGCGTGCCTTCCTGCACGATCTGCCCGTCTTCCAGGATAATGATCTTATCTGCATTTTTAGCTGAAGAAATTCGGTGACTTACTATTATAGTTGTTTTATTTTTAGTGATCTGGAAGAGATTGTTGAGAATTTCCTCTTCGGTCTCTGTGTCTACTGCTGAAAGGCAATCGTCGAATAAAAGAATCTCGGGGTCATGTATGATCGCCCTGGCGATGGAAACCCTTTGTTTCTGGCCACCAGATAAAGTGATCCCTCTTTCACCAAGAACAGTATCATATCCTTTACTAAAGCCTGAAATATTTTTGTGGACCGAAGCATTTTTAGCTGCTTTGATGATCTCTTCCTCCGTAGCATCAGATTTTCCGAATTTGATGTTATTCCTGATACTATCACTAAACAGGAATGCGTCCTGAGGTACATAACCTATGCTTTCCCGAAGGCTTTCAAGGTTAAGTTCATGGATCTGCCGCCCATCAATAAGGATCTCTCCCTGATCTATATCGTATAAACGTCCTATAAGTTCCAGTACTGTGGACTTTCCAGATCCTGTTTTGCCTATAATTGCAAGAGTTTCCCCTCGTTGTACCTTAAATGAAACATTTTTCAGCGCCGTGATATTGGTGTCATCGTAGGTGAAAGTAACATTTTTGAATTCTATAGATCCGTTTATTTTATCTGGAGTGGTCTTAGGATTTATGATCTCTGGTTTTTCACTCAGGAATTCATTGATCCTTTCCTGGGATGCATCTGCTTGCTGGACCAGGGAGGTAACCCATCCTATGGAAGCAACCGGCCAGGTAAGCATATTCACGTAAAGAATGAATTCTACCAGAACGTCTATATTTTCTATCTGACCTGAAATGATCTGCCTTCCCCCGATATAGATCACAATAATGTTACTTATCCCAATCAAGAGAACCATTAGCGGAAAAAAGAAAGCCTGCACCTTTACCAGGTCAATATTCTTATCACGGCTTCCGTTGGAAAGTTCAGTGAAACTGGTATTGGTTTGGGGTTCTATTCCGTAAGATTTAATAACGGCGATCCCGCTAAAACTTTCCTGAGTAAAAGTATTCAGTTTAGAAAGATATTGCTGCACTACGGTACTTCTCTGGTGTATGGCCACACTAAGCTTATAAATGGAGAAGGCCAGAATAGGCAATGGGATTACGGTATATAAAGTTAGCTCTGGTGCCGCCTGAATCATAAAGATGAGTACAACTACCGTGGAGGTAAAGGTTGTTACACTGTACATGATTGCCGGGCCCAGGTATAATCTAACTTTAGAAACATCTTCACTTATTCTGTTCATAAGATCTCCCGTCCGGTTTTTCTTATAAAAGTTAAGGGAGAGGTCCTGGTAATGTTCAAAAACCTCGTTCTTAAGATCATATTCCATATGCCGTGAAACAACGATGAAGGTCTGCCGCATAAGAAAGGTGAAAAATGCCGCTATTAAGGTAGTCCCAACAATAAGCGCAATATTATAGGCAAGCTCACTTTTTACTACGGAAACGTCTGTAACCGCACCATTGATGTATTTTTCAATGATCACGGTACTTTTTCCTATAAGAGGTATATAGTAAATGGCAAATATCCTGGCAGCGATAGTGATCACCAAACCAATCAATAATTTCCATTTATACTTATAAAAATATTTATTGAGATGCTGAAGATTTTTCATTCAGAAGGATTAGGCTTTATTGAGGATTCTGTAATTTAACACGTTTTAAATCCTTGTTTTTTAAAATATTATTATTTTCGCAATGGATTTTTGATCAAATTCAAAATCTGAAAAATTAAAATTCAACAAATTATGCAAGTTGACGTTCTAAATGCAAATGAACTAAAAAAGTCTGCTCCGGTATTCGGGCAGGTGTCGTTCGATGAACACGAGCAAATCGTTTTTTGCAACGACAAAGATACAGGTTTAAAGGCAATTATTGGTATACATAACACGGTTTTAGGACCTGCTTTGGGTGGTACCAGGATGTGGAATTATACCAGCGAATGGGAAGCCGTAAACGATGTTTTACGACTATCCAGAGGAATGACTTTTAAGAGTGCGATTACAGGATTGAATCTTGGTGGAGGAAAAGCTGTAATTATTGGAGATGCAAAGAAAGATAAGACGCCGGCACTTATGAAGAGATTTGGGGAGTTTGTACATTCCTTAGGTGGAAAGTATATCACTGCCGAAGATGTTGGAATGGAAACTTCAGATATGGATACCGTACGCGAGGTAACTCCTTACGTAACCGGGATCTCTGAATCTAAAGGTGGAGCAGGAAATCCTTCCCCAATTACCGCTTACGGCGTATTTATGGGAATTAAGGCTTCAGCAAAATTCAAATATGGAACAGATGATCTTGAAGGTAAAAAGATCCTTGTCCAGGGAATTGGTCACGTTGGTGAAACCCTTGTTGAATATTTAACGGGCGACGGCGCTCAGGTGTTTATTAGTGATATTAATGAAGATCGTTTACAGGAGGTAAGTAAGAAATACGGCGCGCATATCTTTACTGAAAGAGATATATATTCTGCAGATGTTGATATATATGCACCTTGTGCATTGGGAGCTACCATTAACGATGATACTATCCAGAGGCTGAAAGTGGATATTGTTGCAGGAGCAGCGAACAATCAGCTGGCAGATGAAGTTGCACATGGCGAGATCCTACAAAGAAAAGGTATTGTGTATGCACCGGACTTCTTAATTAATGCAGGAGGAATCATAAATGTTTACGCTGAACTTGAGAATTACGACAAGCAGGAGATCATGCGTAAGACAGAAAATATCTACAATACCACACTTAGAATTCTTGAGAAAGCTTCTAAGGATGATATCACCACTCACTTCGCTGCATTGCAAATCGCGAAACAGAGAATTGAAGACAGAAAAAATCAGAATTTAAATTAGTCAGTTCTAATTTATTGATATTTTTGCAGGGCGAAAGTGAAATGCTTTCGCCCTTTTTAATTTTTAAAAGTTCTTTTACAATTATGTTGACAAGAAGACATATCAGGGTTAAAGTAATGCAGTCACTTTATGCCTTTAGCCAAAGCCAGAATGATAACCTTGCTACCGAAGAAAAATTCCTGCTTAAGAGTATGCAGGAAATGTATGACCTGTTTCTGCTTCAAATAAGTCTGATTACCGAGATAAGAGAACATGCAGAATCCTTCCTAGAGAAATCCCAGCAAAAACACCTTGCTACTACAGAGGAAAAAGATCCCAACCGTAAATTCGTAGATAATAAGATCTTCCAGATTCTTAACGAGAATGAGAGCATTCAGGAAGCCCTGGAACAACATAAGATTAATCACTGGAAACAGGATGATGAATATGTTGCTATTATCTGGAATGAAGTGCGAAACAGCACTGCCTACCAGGAATATATGGAAACCAGGAGCGGCGACTTCAACGAAGATAAAAAGTTCATAATTCATATTTTCAAGGAGATAATCGCGCCCAATGATAAGCTATATGAATACCTGGAGGATAAGAAATTGACCTGGGTAGATGACCTTCCACTTGTAAATACCGCTATTCTTAAGTTTTTACAGAAATTAAAGGAGTCTACAGGCCGGGAAAAGCGAATTACCCAGTTATTCAAGAATGAAGAAGACAAGGAATTTGCGATAAAATTATTCAGGAAAACTTACCTGAATGATGAAGATCTTTCCGAAGAAATGCTTGGGAAGACACCTAACTGGGATAAAGACAGGATCGCCGAGGTGGATATGGTTCTTATAAAAATGGCTATTTGTGAATTTCTAAAATTTACCAGCATTCCGGTTAAAGTTACTATAAATGAATATCTGGAAATAGCAAAAGAGTACAGTACTCCCAAGAGCAGCATTTTTATAAACGGGGTTTTAGATAAGCTGTCTAAAGAATATCAAACAGAGGACAAACTAAATAAAACCGGAAGAGGTCTTATGTAGTAATAGATTTTTTATTATTTTTATCAATTAGAAAATTAACAAAAAACTTCACCATGAAAAAAACAATTTTAATGTTTGCAGCAGTAGGGGCAATGCTGTTCACCGGATGTAAAGATAACGCTTCAGAAAAGGTAAAAGCAGAAAACGTTGAGGCGTCTGCTGAGCGTGATGCACAGGAAACTCAATATCCTGAGATCACTTTTGAGGAAGCTGAATTCGATTTCGGAAACATTGCTAAGGGAACTAACGTAGAGCACGTTTTCAAATTCACAAATACCGGAAACGCTCCATTGGTAATTACTAATGCTTCAAGTTCTTGTGGTTGTACCGTTCCAACGTATCCTAAAAACGAAACTATCGCTCCGGGAGAATCTGGTGAGATGCTAGTTAAATTTAATGGTTCTGGAAACGGACAGGTTACTAAAACAGTTACTGTATCTGCAAATACAGAATCAGGAAAAGAACAAATTAAAATCAAAGCTTTTGTAGAAGCTGACGAAAACGCTAGCTAAAAGCATATATGGATCAATTAACACAGTTTGCACCAATTATTTTAATGTTTGTGGTAGTGTATTTTTTTATGATACGCCCGCAAACGCAAAAAGCTAAACAAGAGAAAAATTTTGCCGCCGAGCTTAAAAAAGGAGATCGGATCATTACCAAAAGTGGAATGCACGGTAAAATTGCCGATTTTAGCGAAAAGAATAATTCGGTGATAATTGAAACCGGAGCAGGAAAAATAACATTTGATCGTTCATCTATCTCAATGGAAATGAGCAAGAAATTAAATGAACCTGTAAAGGAGAAAAAATAAAGGTTTTACCTTATACAATAAAAAAGCAGCTGGAAACAGCTGCTTTTTTTGTTTAACAATTTTTGTATTTATCGTATAAGCCTTTCCCGGCTTTCACCAGGGGGATGATTTTTTCCAGTCGGCTTTGCCTGGTTGTTTCCCTTTTCGCTTCAGAGATATGATCTGCATATTCTCGTTGTTTACCTGGAGTTAGATCTTTAAAACTTTTTTTCAATTCGGGATCTTCTGTAAATG
>JAHELO010000127.1 GCA_024644145.1 Christiangramia sp. | reverse complement strand
TGTGCCTTACGAGGAGCATAAAACAACTGCAAGAGAGATAGCCAAAAAATCTATCGTTTTGTTGAAGAATGAAAATGATCTTCTTCCATTAAAAAATTCGCTCAGGAAAATTGCGGTTATTGGTCCTTTGGCCGATGATAAGGATACGCCTATTGGAAACTGGAGGGCGCAGGGTGAATCTAACTCAGCAATCTCTGTTCTGGAAGGATTGAAGAACGCCGGTCTTGAAACTAAGGTAACCTACACAAAGGGCGTAAGCCTTGGCGAAGGTGAACGTAGCTTCCTGATGCCATTAAAAATAAATACAACAGACAGGTCTGGAATTCCAGATGCCGTAGAAAAAGCTAAAAACGCAGAAGTTGTAGTAATGGTACTGGGAGAAGATGCCTTCCAGTCTGGTGAGGGACGCAGTCAGGCTAATATTGGTCTAGCCGGTTTGCAAATGGAATTATTAAAGGAGGTGCACAAAGTAAATAAAAATATCGTACTCGTACTAATAAATGGAAGGCCTTTGGAAATTACCTGGGCAGCAGAAAATATACCTGCAATTGTAGAAGCTTGGCAACTGGGTTCTGAAAGTGGAAATGCTATTGCCGATGTTCTATTGGGTAAATACAATCCTTCAGGGAAACTACCGGTTTCTTTTCCAAGGGCGGTAGGTCAGGAGCCTTTGTATTACAACAGGATGAATACCGGAAGACCTTCCAACGATCAGCATGTAACATATTCCCATTATACAGACGTTGAAAACGGACCTTTATATCCTTTCGGATTTGGGCTTAGTTACACCACCTTCGGGTATGGAGATTTAAAAGTATCTTCTAATGAGCTTAAAGAAGGTAAAACAGTCACTTTAAGTGTGCCTGTTACTAATACCGGTAGTGTAAAAGGTAAAGAGGTTGTACAGCTTTATATTCACGATCTGGTTGCCAGTGTGGCCAGGCCTGTAAAAGAGTTAAAGGGGTTTGAGCTGATAAGCCTGGAACCTGGAGAAACTAAAACAGTAGATTTCGTTATTAATGAAGAAATCCTTAAATTTTACACGGCCAGAGACCAGTGGGAAACCGAACCCGGTGAATTTGAACTGATGGTTGGCCGGAATTCACAGGATCTGAAAATGATAAAAGTAGAATACGTTAAGTAGTGAAAAAATATTCAGAATTATTAATTGCAGGCAGCTTTTTCCTGGGCGCATGCTTCTACGGGCAATCTCAGGAAAAGGTGATTTTTGAAGAAGATTTCAACGGAGATGGCCTGGATATGACCGTGTGGAACTATGAAGAAGGTGATGGCTGCCCAAACCTTTGCGGATGGGGAAATAATGAAAAACAGATCTACGATCGCAATTATGTTGAGGTAAAAGACGGAAATCTTGTGATCACTGCGGAAAAAAGGGATAACACCTATTATTCCGGAAAGATCAATTCTAAGGATAAAGTTGAGTTTACCTACGGAACCATTGAGGTTCGGGCAAAAATAGCCACGACCAAAGGTTTATGGCCGGCTTTCTGGATGCTGGGAGCCGATATAGATCAGGTAGGTTGGCCAGCAAGCGGAGAAATTGATATTCTGGAATATATAGGCAGAGAACCCGGTATTGTATTCACTTCTCTTCATACTCCGGCCAGTCATGGCAATACCATAAATACCAAAAAGACGAAGATCGAAAAAATTGAAGAGGGTTTTCATACCTATAAAGCGGTGTGGACTCCAGAGTTTATAGAATTTTTTGTAGACGGGCAACGGGTTTATAAATTCACTCCTGAAAAATACGATGATGAACATTATCCTTTTAAAAAGGATTTCTATTTTCTCATTAACATGGCCGTTGGTGGGAACCTGGGAGGTTCAGAGATCGATGATGATGCCCTGCCGGCTAAGTTCTTTATAGATCATATTAAAGTGACCAGTTTACCTGAATTTTTGAATCAATAGAAGAGTTCGCTGAATTAATTGATATAAATAATTCCTGGTTTTAATTCAGGTTACGTTTCTCGATAAAAAAACGTTTTAGAAGCGATGAGGCTTCTTCCTGCATGATCCCGGTTTTAACTTCCGTTTTAGGATGCAATTGTACTCCAAACTTTCTATATCCTCGTTGAGGATCATCTGCTCCAAAAACGATCCTGGAGATCTGGCTCCAGTAAAGTGCCCCCGCGCACATCTGGCAGGGTTCCAGAGTTATATACATGGTACATTTTTGTAAATATTTTCCGCCCAGATAATTTGCAGCCGCGGTGATGGCCTGCATTTCGGCATGCGCTGTAACATCGTTTAACGTTTCGGTTAGATTATGGCCACGTGCAATGATCTTATCGTTAATTACCACTACCACCCCAACCGGAATTTCTCCTTTTTCATATGCGGTCTCGGCTTCTTCTAAAGCCTTTTTCATATAGTATTCGTCGTTAAATGGAGAAAGCATTTTTTAAATTTTTGGGAAAGATATAAAATTTGAAGATTCAATTTTTTGCTTCGGTTCCCAATTCAGTTTGCTTATGTAACTTTGCGGGGATGAGCGGGATTCTTAAAGATATAAATTCACCTGACGATCTTCGAAAACTGAATGCAGATAAATTGATTCAGCTTGCACAGGAATTACGTCAATTTATAATCGATATAGTAGCGACCAAAGAAGGGCATCTGGGTGCGAGCCTTGGGGTGGTGGAACTAACCATTGCGCTTCATTATATTTTTGATACCCCAAACGATCTGCTGGTCTGGGATGTCGGGCATCAGGCCTATGGGCATAAGATACTTACCGGGAGAAGAGATATATTCGAAACAAACCGGCAGCTTGGCGGAATTAGTGGATTTCCAAAACGATCTGAAAGCGTATATGATACTTTTGGCGTAGGACATTCCTCTACCTCCATTTCGGCTGCTCTTGGGATGGCGATCGCCTCGAAATTGAAGGGGGAAAATAAGAAACAACATATTGCAGTGATTGGTGATGCCTCTATTGCCAGTGGGATGGCGTTTGAAGGATTGAATCATGCGGGGGTAACAAATGCCAATTTACTGGTAATTTTAAATGATAATGCCATAGGAATAGATCCCAGTGTGGGCGCATTAAAAGAGTATCTCACCAAAGCCAGGGTTGGGTATAAACCTTCCCGGGATAATATTATAGAGGCTCTAAATTTTAAGTATTATGGGCCTGTGGATGGTCATGATCTCCAGGGACTTTTAGAAGTGCTCGAACAGATGAAAGAGATAGATGGGCCCAAGTTTCTTCATGTGATCACCAAGAAAGGCAAGGGACTAAAAAAAGCGGAAGAAGATCAGGTAAAGTATCACGCTCCTGGAAAATTTGAGCCAAGCACCGGGGAATTATTAAAATATGACACAGATGGATTGCCCTTAAAATATCAGGATGTTTTTGGTCTTAGCCTGGTGGAACTGGCAGAAAAGAATGAGAAGATCATTGGGATCACCCCTGCAATGCCTACAGGTAGTTCGCTTAAATTTATGATGGAGGCCTTCCCAGACCGCGCTTTTGATGTTGGAATTGCGGAGCAGCATGCTGTTACTTTATCGGCAGGCCTGGCCACCCAGGGATTTACCGTTTTCTGTGCGATCTATTCCACTTTTCTGCAGAGGGCCTATGATCAACTAATCCATGATGTGGCAATTCAAAATATACCGGTGATATTCTGCCTGGATCGAGCAGGGCTTGTGGGAGAGGATGGGGCGACACACCACGGGGTTTTCGATATTGCCTATTCTCGAGCCATTCCCAACCTGATTATTGCCGCACCGCGGAATGAGGTTGAATTGAGAAACCTTATCTACACCGCTCAATTAGGCCTGGATGCTCCTATCATTATTAGGTATCCAAGAGGCAGAGGTGTTTTAAAGGAATGGAGGCAGGATTTTCAACAGGTGAAGATTGGTAAGGGCGAAATTTTAAAGGAGGGAGAGGAACTTGCCGTTCTTAGCATAGGGAATATGGCGAAAAACGTTGAGGCAGCGATACAGGGTAGTGAATTTGAAAATAAGATCGCTCATTACGATATGAAATTTGTTAAGCCATTAGATGAAGAACTGCTGATTGAAATCTTCAGAAAGTATAAAAAAATACTTACCGTGGAAGATGGTGTAAAAAAAGGTGGCTTTGGAAGTGCCATCCTGGAATTCGCTGCAACAGCCGGGTTTAAAGGGGATATACAAATTTCGGGAGTACCAGATTCATTTATCGAGCAGGGAAGTGTAGATCAACTACAAGAAATTTCCGGAATTCACGTTGAAGGTTTAAGACAAAAAATGAAATCTATGATTTGATTTTTTTATTTTTGCGAACCTGAAAACCCGAGTCACCTACATGAAGTTCCCAATCCTGCTAATTCTAATCTGTATTACTTCACTGAATTCTCTCGCCTCTGAATATAAGCACATTGCGGTAAGAGATACTACTGCAGCTATAGTGAATGATACCACTAATACAGATTCTGTGGTAATGTACTGGACAGAGAAGAATACCTTCGGGGTAAACCTGAGTGAGGTAGCTTTCGTGAACTGGAATTCAGGAGGTAATAATTCGGTTTCTGCATTATTCTATGCAAATTTCCAGAGGAACTTTGAAAGAGATCTTACGATCTGGAAAAATTCAGCCTCAATGAGATATGGGATCAATGCCCAGGAAGGAAGGGAAATACGTAAAACAGAAGATGAGCTGAGATTGAATTCTTCTTTTGGCTTCAGAACAGATAGTATTTCTAATTGGTATTATTCCGGTAAATTCAGTTTTAATTCCCAATTCTCCAACGGATATAAATATCCAGATACCGAAGTGGCAATATCAAGATTCATGGCGCCCGGATATACTTTCCTGGGAGCCGGAACAGAATTTTCCCATCCAGATGAAGACCTTACGATTTATCTATCCCCTATAACCTTCAAATCTACTTTCGTTCTCGACCAGAGACTTGCCAATGAAGGTATGTTCGGTGTCGAACCTGCAGTAACAGATGAACTGGGAAATATATTAAAAGAAGGAGAAAACGTGCGTACAGAATTTGGATTTCTGGTTACCAGTGGCTTTAGCAGAGAAGTTTTTGATAATATAGACCTTAGTAACCAATTGAGTCTTTATTCAGATTACCTTAATAAATTCGGGAATATTGATGTAGACTGGCAGTTGAATGTGAACATGAAGGTGAACGATTTTGTAAAGGCCAATGTGGGTTCCCATATTAGGTATGATGATGACGTTAAATTCAAGGAAGACACTAACGGTGACGGTAAACTTGAAACTTCCGGGCCTCGAATTCAGCTAAAGCAAATGCTTGGAGTAGGCGTGGTTTATGAATTCTAGGCCTGCAGTAGATTTTACCTCAGCTTCGCGCTTTAACCAAAAACATCATTAGGATTCGATTTTTAAAAAACCTGGTGAGTTTGCATGATCCGCAAACCTGCCAAGGAGTTCCAGCCTGTTAAAAATTAATCCTCGCCCTGGAAACAACTAAATTCCTGAACTCTATAAGATAAGTTAATAGTGCCCGGTACTTACTTAAGTAATATTCAGTTTCTCTTTGTTGCAACCTCGTTTTCCATCATGGCAAAGTGGGCTTCAGGACCGCCAAATGCGATAAACCCTGACTTAATAGCACCTTTCCTCTGTAAGTTTATTCAACTTATATCTGGATAGTTATAATTTAATACCCATATATTTCTCGAAGGAGGACACAGTCATTCCATCTGTAAGCGAGGCCGTATAGGAACAT
>JAHELO010000126.1 GCA_024644145.1 Christiangramia sp. | reverse complement strand
ACAGGCCGTTACTAAGTCTAATAATTTCGCTGGTCCACACCTGGCACTCACTTTTGTTAATCGTAATCTGTTCAAAGGAGGGGAGACCCTGAATATTTCAGCCAATATTGGGTATGAATCTCAGTTAGGTTCGAGTGGAGTGGCCGGGAACAATTCCTTGCAATTGGGTATAAAAAATGAGCTAATAATTCCCAGATTATTATTTCCGGTTAGTTTTAGTAAGAATTTTTTTAAATATGATATTCCAAAGACTAAAATTAGCCTGGGTGCAGATTATTTGAGGCGCAGCAAGCTGTTTACTCTTACCTCAGTGGGATCGTCTTTTGGATATTACTGGAATGCAAACAGGTATGTGACCCACGTCTTTAATCCAGTGAGTCTGGATTATGTTAGATTAAGTGATGTTTCTCCGGAATTCGCTGAAATTTTAAGGGATAATCCATTTCTGGAAAGCAGTTTTGCACAGGAATTTATAGCCGGTCTCAACTATTCTTTTATATATAACGGAATGATAGATACTGCAAAGAAGCATGCCTTTTTTCTGAACACTACATTCGACATGGCGGGAAATACCATGAGCCTTTTAGGTAAAGAGGCCGAAACCGGTAAAGAAGAGGTTTTTGGTCTTGAATATGCTCAATATGCCAAGCTAGATGCAGATTTAAGATATCATTTCAGGTTCGGGAGGCAACAGGTAATTGCTACCCGTTTATTTGCCGGTTATGGGTTGGCTTATGGCAACTCAGAAGTAATGCCTTTTAGCAAGCAATATTTTTCTGGGGGACCTTATAGTGTAAGGGCTTTTCGTACACGTTCCCTTGGTCCGGGAACATATGATCCTACTGAAGGTGATGAAAATACCGAAGATATTGGTTACCGTGATCAAACGGGAAATATTCGTTTTGAAGCAAATGCCGAATATAGATTCCCTATTATCACTTACCTTAACGGCGCATTTTTCGTTGATGCGGGCAATGTATGGACCTCCAAAGAAAATCCTGAAACCACGAACCAGACCAGGGAAGGCTCAGGAAAATTCGGTTCAGATTTCCTTACAGAGCTGGGTATAGGTACCGGGGCCGGTTTACGAATAGACATACAAAGTTTTGTAATAAGGTTCGATCTGGCATTTCCCTTACACGATCCCCGCCAGCCTAAAGGGGAGAGGTGGGTAAACGACTTTGGCAGCCCCGTATTTAACTTTGCTATCGGGTATCCTTTCTAGTGCTGAAGTTTATTTCCGAAACATAAATCCCCTGCATCTCCCAATCCAGGTACTATATATCCGTTCTTGTCTAATTCCTGATCTATCGTAGCGATCCATAATTTTGCCTCCCGGGGAAATTCAGTTTTAAGAAATTCTATTCCTTCAGCAGATCCAATTACCGAAACTAGATGAATTCTTGCAGGAGTACCCATGGGCTCCAGGGCTTTTAGCACATTGCTGAAAGATCTTCCGGTTGCGAGCATAGGATCGGCCAGGATCAGAGTTTTCCCCTCTAAAGATGGCGATGCAAGATACTCCACCAGGATCTCGAACTTCTCATCATTATCTGGATGATGCCTGTATGCTGAAATAAAAGAATTCTCTGCATCATCAAAATAGTTTAAAATACCCTGATGCAGCGGTAAACCCGCGCGTAATATAGAACAGATCACCACTTCATTTTTTGCGAGAGGCACCTGGGATTTACCAAGTGGTGTAGATATTTCGCAGGTTTCATATTCCAGTTCCTTACTCAGCTCATAGGCCATGATCTCACCGAGTCTTTCAATATTTCTTCTGAAGCGCATTCTATCACCCTGTACACCTGTATCCCTTAATTGGGAAATGAACTTATTGGCAATAGAGTTATTTCTGAGTATTTCCTGAACTTCCATAATAGGTAATCGCATTTTTGGTTTTCAAATTTACGCTTTTACAATTAGAATTGTAAGGCGTAGTTATTAGCTCTAAGACCTACTGGTATTCAGATGACTATGACTTACACCATAAGATTATATGCTCAGATCTTTATTTACTATTATTGGAAATATTAGTGTAAATTTATGTGGTAAAACTTTAAATATCAGGTGAATGCTGCGCAACTGTGATGCTTTTTCAACATTTTCCACAGATAACATGGAAAAAACCAAAGAATTTTACGGAAATGTCCTTGGGATTCGAATCAGAGAAAATCATATGGGGCTCCTGGAGCTTGATCCAGAACATAGTTCTGTTTTAATATATCCTAAAGAGGACCATCAGCCCGCTGATTTTACGGTATTGAATTTTTATGTTCCAGATATCGAAGAGCAGGTGAAAGACCTGAAAGCAAAAGGTATTGAGTTCGAAAACTATGAAGGAGAAACCCGCACAGACTCCGAGGGGATTCATCGCGGAACCAACTCACCTGCAATTGCGTGGTTCAAAGATCCTTCCGGAAATATTCTCTCCCTGATTGAACAAAAGAATTAGGTCTATGAACGAAAGAAAAAAGCTTTTAAAAAAGTTGAATAATGCCTTTGCCTCTTGCGATACTGAATTCCTGGCCAATAGTGTGACCGAGGATATAACATGGAAAATAATAGGGGAAAAGATAATTTCTGGTAAAAAAGATTTTGAGAAATCTCTTGATCGCATGCGACATGGCGGTCCCACTGAAATTAAGGTCAAGGAAATTATCATTTCAAAAAAAAAATCTGTTGTAGAAGGTATCGTGGAGTTTTATGTGGAGCCGGGTAAAAAAAGAAAATACGCTTTTTGTGATGTATATATCTTTTCAGAAACAGATACTACAAAATTTAAAGAATTAAGAACTTATGTTACCCAGTTAAAAAAGAAATAGAGACTAACTGAATCGTCCTGTTTCTGGCTAAATCATTTGAATAATAATTTAATACTGCAATTATGAAAATTTTAATCACGTTTTTAAGTCTTGCATTTTTCAGTTCAGATTATACCTGGAATAAGGAATGTACAGGCCACTTGGTTCACAAGTCAGGCATTGAAGAAACTTTGGTGAAAACAGATATGTTTGAATATCTGGAAGAAACTAAAGAGGCATTAAAAGAAAGTGTAGGAGATCTTTCAGAAGAACAAATGGCCTTTAAGACAGATACCATAGGCTGGTCTGTGGCAGAGATCGTAGAACATATTGTAATAGTGGAAGGCGCATTAAAATCTATGCTCGAGGGAAGAATCCAGAGTGGAGAGACACCAGACCTAAAGGCTGAAGTTCAAATGACAGATGAGCAGGTGGTAGGTTTTATTACAGATAGAAGTGGTAAGATCCAGACACAGTCTCAATTCGTTCCTTCCGGGAAATATTCTGATTCAGATGAAGCGCTGGAAGCATTTATGGACCAACGGGAAGATATTGTAGATTGGTTAAAAGATGCTGATGTGGATATGCGTAATTATGTGAATGAATTTCCTTTTGGTAAAATTGATGCTTATCAAACAGTACTTTTTATGGCAGGACATACCGAGCGGCATACCGCCCAAATCGAGGAACTTAAGTCACATTCTGAATTCCCTGAAGAATAAAACTTTGGCAGGAGATATTTAAATCAGGTTCCGGCCACTGCTGGTGCCTGATTTTTTATTTTATCTACTCCCTCTGAAATCAGTGAAATTTTAAATATCTGAGGATTGTAAATTTGGCTGTATTTTTGATAATATTTTCAATGCTTTACTATATCCATATTCTATGAAAATTGTATTCTCTATTTTTTTCCTTGTATTTACCGGAATGATGGCTTCCGCACAAATAGAAATACCGCGTACTACAAATACGGGGCCTATTATCAAGGCAGAGGAATCAAAATCTACCGGCTTTCCGATCTTGAAAAGGGAAGAATCTGAAACGGAAAGCAGATTTTTAAAGGATAAACCAAAAGCTGTAGATCTTAGAGAAAATCCCAATGGGTTGATGACAGAGGCCGATTTAATGAAGAAGAAATGGACCAAAGACAGGGAAATTAAAGAAGAATACAGGCGTGATCAAAGCCTGGGAAATGTTGTTACTCAGGGCAGATTTGTTGAAGTATATTGCAGAGACCATCAGTACATAGATGGTGACAAAGTCCAGATATTTGTAAATGGGGAAATGGTAGCCGCGAGTGTTAATCTTCATGCCGGTTTTCAGCCAATATTGGTTACCCTGCAGGATGGGTTCAATAGTATTCAATTTATAGCGCTTAATCAGGGGAGTTCGGGTCCCAATACGGCGGAGCTTCGTGTCCTGAGTGAAAAAGGGGAACAGTTGGCAATCAAAGAATGGAATCTTTTAACAGGAGCCAAGGCAGAATTGATCGTGGTCAAAAATTGAAAGAAATAAAAAAGCCGGTATAGAGTCCCGGCTGTTTTGGTTTTAGTCTTCAAGATCCTCCATGATCTTTATCTGGTTAACAGTTTTTTGGATCTTAGCACGGTGTTCTTCCAATAATTTTTTCACCTCAGGCCTCAGAATATTACTGCTAAGCTTTTCTTCGTATTCTTTTAAACTGGCTTTTTCACCTCTTAAGCATTCTTCTAATATAGACTCATCATCCTTTTTAGACCAGGAACTTTTTACATCTATCCACAAACGATGTATACTGCCAAGAGTACTTCCTTTAGTATGATCTCTAGGGTGTTCATTTATTTCGTGCATTAATTTATCCAGTTCGGTTGCAAAGTGATTTCTTTGCAATGCCTGCTGTTTCAAAAAATTTTTAAGACTTGGATTATTAGTATGTTCCAACGCTTTTTTAAAACCCTTTTCGGCATCATTATTCTTTTCCAGGAGGTCACTAAGTATATGCGTCAGGTTCTTGTGACTGGCCTCTCTGGCCGATTCTCTTGTAGTTTTCATATCAGCAAATATTTAATTGGATTTACCTATTAAAGGTAATTTAAAAGGCTGATTTTTCTATCTTTTTATATTGATTTTAAGATGTTAAAATACCCCGCTACATATCACATTATCAATGTTTTAATAATACGTATTTCTCCCCATTTTACTATCCTTTATTTTGGCCTAACTTTTAAATGTGATCTATTTTATTAGGCTATCTCTTTTTTTGAATATCCTTCTTTTTAATATATCGTCTTATTTTATTAATTAAAATCAATATCATGAAAATTGCAGCAACACCAGTTTATGGGAATCTACTCATTATATTAATGATATGTTTATTAAGTATTAATCTCCATGGGCAGGAAAAGCCAGATAAAACTCATTCAGTCGCGGTAAATGTTCTGGATGATAATATGCAATGGGGAACATGTCCCGATTTTATACCCAGCGGTTGTAACATCGCTATTCTTAATGGTGACCCAGCTTCCAATAATGCCGATGCGGTTTTTAAATTTGAACCAAATACAGAAATACCTGAACATTGGCATAATTCCGCAGAAAGGATGATTCTTATTCAGGGCGAACTGGAGGTAACTTATGAGGGGGAAGATACTAATACATTAAAAGCCGGCTATTATGCCTATGGACCGGCAAAAAAACCGCATAAAGCCAGATGTAATGGTGATGGCCCCTGTATTCTTTTTGTCGCATTTGAGAAACCCGTGGATGCCTACCCAGGAAATGGCAAATAAAAGTGGTCACACCTCTTTAATCACCTGTGTTCGACTTCTAAAATTTATTATTTTAGGTAACTTAGAGCATCAACCATAAATGTTTAATTATGAAGAAGGTGCTAATAGGGATCGATTATAATCCCAGATCTGAAAAAGTTGCGCGCAAAGGTTATC
>JAHELO010000125.1 GCA_024644145.1 Christiangramia sp. | reverse complement strand
CCTAATTCCCTTTTCCTTGAATTTAGAAATTACTTCTTTCAGGTAATCCTTATGCTTAATTGTATCCCAACCGGCATTAGAAGTAATAGCATCTTCAGCATCTGGTACCAGGGTAACCTGAGCGGGAGAGGTTTCCAGCACCAGGTCTACGAACTGCTGCACAGGCTTACCTTCAATATTAAATTCGGTTTTCAAGACAGGTTTTAAGTCCCTTACATCTGCATATCGTATATGCCTTTCGTCTGGCCTGGGATGCACGGTAATACCTTCAGCTCCAAAAGCCTCAATATTCTGGGCAGCTTCTACTACATTCGGAACATCGCCTCCACGAGCATTTCTTAATGTGGCAATTTTGTTGATATTTACGCTTAATTTCGTCATTTACTGTTGATTTTATTAACAAAAATACAAAGTGCAGCCTGCTTCAATGAATTTTATTTTGATTAATTTGCAGAAAAGGAAACGAAAAAATGAGTTTGAAAGAACACATATTGAATGACGTTAAGATATTGAGCCTTTCGGATAAAATCGGGGATATCCAGGAACTTTTTAACCAACTCACCTTTACTCATCTTCCTGTGGAATATGAAGGAGTTTATATTGGTTGTATCGCTGAAAATGATATAAGATGTTTCGAAAATGATAAAACCCTGGATGAATTCCGGTATGCGCTGGAAGGATTTTATGTAAAAGATAGCAATTACTGGCTGGACAGCCTAGAAGCTTTCGCCCGGAATAACTCCAATATTCTCCCTGTGCTGGACGATAAAAATAATTACCAGGGATATGTAGAACTTAACGAAATGATCTCCCTTTTTAAAGAAACTCCCTTTCTACATGAACCGGGGAATATCCTGGTGGTTGAAAAAGCCTTTAAAGATTACACCTTCGGGGAAGTTAGCCAGATAGTTGAATCTAACAACGCGCATCTTTTAGGAGCTTTTGTTTCCAAGATCGAGGATGATATGGCAGAGATCACGTTAAAGATCACCCCTTCTGGCATGAACGAGATCATTCAGGCTTTTAGAAGGTATGGATATCTCATAATTTCTGAACACCAGGAGGATACTTTCAATAAAAATCTCAAGGATCGTTCAAGATACCTTGATAAATATTTGAACATATAATTTATGAAAATAGGCATTTACGGTCAGTTCTATCATACCAATGCTGCGAAATATATAGGCCAGCTTCTGGAACTGCTGGATAAAAAAAATATCGAAGTTCTCATCGAGGAAGATTTTCTCAAACTAATACACAGCAATAATAGCATAGATAAGGATTACGATCATTTTAGTGCATTCGAGGAACTGGATAATTCATACGACCTTTTCTTTTGTATTGGAGGAGACGGGACCATCCTGAAATCTATAAATTATATACGCAACCTTGATATACCAATAGTGGGTATAAATACGGGCCGGCTTGGTTTTTTAGCGACTATTCAGAAAGAGCAGATAGAAAGCACGCTGGACGATATTTTAAATAAAAAATTCAGCCACTCTCCACGTTCTGTATTAACCATAGAGACCAATCCAAAAAGTTTTGATCCGGTTTTTTCTCATATTGCATTAAATGAAATTGCTGTGAGCAGGAAGAATACTACTTCCATGATCACTGTAGACACCTGGCTGAACGATCAATACCTCACTTCGTACTGGGCAGACGGACTAATCATCTCCACTCCCACCGGCTCTACAGGTTATTCCCTGAGCTGCGGTGGCCCGGTGATTACCCCCGATGCAGATTCACTGGTGATCACTCCTATCGCCCCTCACAATCTTAATGCAAGGCCACTGGTGATAAGAGATCACACCACCATTAAGCTAAAAGTTTCAGGTAGAGAAGACACACATTTGGTATCTATGGATTCCCGGATTGCGACACTAGAGAACGATACAGAGATCATTATAAAAAAAGCTCCCTACACTATTAATTTCATAGAACTTCAGGAAGATAGTTTTTTACACACGCTACGTAAAAAACTATTATGGGGTGAAGACAAAAGGAATTAAGCAATAAATACATTCAAATCCTGTTTATACTTATGCACAAATCTGCTCAAATTATTGCAGAGCAATCAGAATTGTTATATTTGCAAACTTTTGAAAACCTATGAGGTACCTTATCGCATTTGTAGTGATGGCATTTTTTACGACAAGCACATACTCACAGCAGGTTGAGATTGGAGCTTTTGCCGGAGGTGCAAATTTTATTGGTGATGTAGGCCGCACCAACTACATACTGCCAAACACTCCGGTGGGTGGCCTTATTGGCAAATGGAATAGAAGCAGCCGTCACGCCCTTAGATTATCGTTGTTATATGCTAAGATAGAAGCCGATGATACTAAATCATCAGACACCAGAAGGCAACAGCGGGGTTATTCCTTTGAAAATTATATTGCTGAAGCTTCTCTGGGAATTGAATTTAATTTCTGGGATTTTGATCTAACCAACCCATTACCGCAAAGTACGCCGTATCTTTATACAGGGATCACTTATTTTAGAGCAGACCACGTTTGGTTAAAAAACGGGAGAGCCAACAATCTTGTTAACGAGGGCAGCAACTGGGAATTTGCCATCCCAATGGTTATGGGTTATAAGGAAGCGGTTACCGAACATATAATTGGAGCCTTTGAAATTGGAGCTAGGTACACCCTTACCGATAACCTTGATGGTAGCTGGCCTGAAGAATATCTTGGACGCCGGGAACCGGCCGCCGAGTTTGGAAACAGAAATAATAATGACTGGTACGTTTTTACCGGGATAACATTCACATTTACCTTTGGCAGAAAGCCATGTTATTGCTTTTAAATGAATTATAAAGACAATTTAAACCTTGAAAAATTACCCGCTCACATTGCCATCATCATGGATGGAAATGGCAGATGGGCTAAGCAAAAAGGTTTCCTGAGGGCTGCAGGCCACAAAGAGGGCACTACCGCTGTTAGGGATGTTGTTGAGGGCTGTGCTGAGATTGGGATAAAAAACCTTACCCTTTATGCCTTTTCTACTGAAAACTGGAACCGGCCGAAACTGGAAGTAGATACCCTGATGAAGCTTCTGGTATCCTCCTTAAAGAAGGAGATCAAGACGCTGCAGGAGAATGATATCAAGTTAAATTCTATTGGTAACATCTCTAATCTTCCGAAGAAAGCCCGGAAAGAATTACAGGATGTCATTGATAAGACAGCTAACAATAAGCGTATGACCCTAACCCTCGCTTTAAGTTACGGTAGCCGTGAAGAAATCACCAATTGCATTACTCAGATAGCTGAGAAAGTAAAAAGTGAAGAATTATCTATAGATGCAGTTGATGAATCCGTTATAAATGAGCATCTTTACACCCGAAATTTACCAGATGTAGATCTTTTGATCCGCACCAGTGGTGAACAACGCATAAGCAACTTCCTATTATGGCAGATTGCCTATGCCGAATTGTATTTTACAAAAATACTATGGCCAGATTATAGAAGAGAAGATCTTTTTGAAGCCATATACAACTATCAAAATAGAGAAAGAAGATTTGGAAAAACAAGTGAGCAACTCAGTTAGTGCATTCATGACGAAAAAGATATTTACACTTTTTGCAATTTGTTTCATATTCAGTTTAACTGCCCAGGCACAAGACCTACCCCTAGGAGATTCTAAGAAATATACCATAGGAGATATAAAAGTCACCGGCACCACTACCTACAATGAACAAACGGTTATAACCTATACAGGTCTTAAAAAAGGAGAAGAAATTTATATCCCCGGAGAAAAATTACGTGATGTAATTAATAAGCTCTGGAAACTGGATCTGTTTAGCGATATTAATTTTTATATCACAAATGTTGAGGGCAATGTAGCAGACCTGGAGCTGGAGATCACTGAAGTTCCTGTTTTAAACCAGGTAAAATTCACGGGGATCAAAAAGAAAAGCGAGAGAGATAAGCTTATAGATGAAAATGATCTGAAACCAGGAGTTAAAGTTACAGAGAACCTGATAACCACCTCCAAGAACTATATTGAAAACAAGTATAGAAAAGAAGGATACTTTAATGCTAAAGTAGACATTAGAACCAATAAGGTGACAGACACTACCAACACCAATAAAGTGAACATGGTAGTAGACGTTGAACAGGGTGACCGGGTTAAAATCTCTGAAATTGAATTTGTTGGCAACAATGAACTTTCAGACGCCAAACTCAAGCGTAATATGAAAAACACGAAGCAAAAGAATCTTTTAAGATTCTGGAAGCGTTCTAAATTCGTGAGAAATGATTACCAGGAAGATAAGGAGTCGGTTATTAAGAAATATAAAGAAGAAGGATACCGAGATGCCAGAATAACCTCTGACACGCTTATTAAAAAAGATACCGAAACAGTGGCCCTGCAACTTCAAATAGAAGAAGGTAATCAATACCATATTGGCGAGATAGATTTCCTTGGTAACAATGCTTATACAGACGCACAGCTTAACCGTTTCCTGGGTGTTAAAAAAGGGGATGTTTATAATGGTGTATTACTGGATGAAAGGGTTCAGGGCAGAGAGCCAAACAAAACTTCCATTGCGAACGAGTATCAGAACAATGGATACCTTTTCTCTAACATAGACCTTGTTGAGACAAATGTTTATAACGACACTATAGATTTTGAGATCAGGATCGTAGAAGGTAAAGAAGCCTATTTTGATGAGATAAGAGTTACTGGGAATGACAAGACCAAAGATCATGTGATCTACAGGGAGCTTAGAACCAAACCAGGACAAAAATATAGCCAGGAAGCAGTAGTTGCCACAGTAAGGGAATTAGGAGCACTAGGTTTCTTTGATGCGGAGCAATTAAATCCAGAGTTCGTTGATCCAGACCCACGAGCTGGAACTTTAAGCCTGGAATATCAGGTAGTAGAAGCCGGAGCCAGCCAGATCGAACTTCAAGGAGGTTACGGTGGCGGAGGTTTCATAGGTACACTTGGACTTTCTTTTAATAACTTCTCTATTCAGGGATTATTCGATAAAGACGCATACAAACCAATCCCGATGGGAGATGGTCAAACACTTTCCTTAAGAGCACAGGCCAGTACGTTTTATCAAACCTACAGCCTGTCTTTCAGAGAGCCTTGGCTAGGAGGTAAAAGACCGGTAAGTCTTTCAACATCTTTTAGCTACACCAGACAGTTCTTATATGACTATGTAGCGAGGGAAGCAGATAAATCTAGAAGTTTTGATATACTTGGGGTGAGCATAGGCCTGGCAAAGAGGCTTACCGCACCAGATCAGTATGTTACTATCTCCAACGTAGTTGGATACCAGAGATACGATCTAAACAATTATAATACCGGGCTGTTTACTTTCGGAAACGGTCACTCGAACAATTTATACTACCAGTTAGGGATCACCAGGGATAACACCAGAGTAAATCCTATTTTCCCTACCGGTGGATCTAAATTCGCTCTTACTGCTAAATTTACTCCTCCTTACTCACTTTGGAATGGAGTTGATTATGCAAATCTTGAAAACCAGGATGAATTTCAGTTAAGAGATGATAATGGAAACCTGATCAACGAACAGGGTAACAGAGTAACACCTGAAAATTCTGTAGCAGATCAGGAAAAAGTAGATCAGAAAAAATACAACTGGCTTGAATTCTATAAGATCAAATTTGCCGGAACCTGGTATACAAACCTTTTTAGCTTCGGACCAAGCAGCAATCTTGTACTAAGAACACATGCAGAGTACGGTTTCCTA
>JAHELO010000124.1:4289-5733 GCA_024644145.1 Christiangramia sp. | reverse complement strand
TAAAAAAATGCCATTTCAAAGAGAATGAATTCATCGGTGTCTCTGCCTCCCAACTTGGAAAATTAAAATTTTCAGACTACCGGAGGCTGAAAGATAAACTGGTGATCCTCCAAACAGTAAGCTTCCGAAGCAAAAAAGATCACAATGCTCACCGGCTGTTACGGGCTATTGATAATAACACCTTGCTAAGCAAACTTCCAGAAACTGAGCAGGCATCACTTTCTCATCAAATGTTGCCGCTGGAAGAGCTTCAGAAAGCCTTTGAGGATTTTCCCCATATTTTAAAGAATACGGAACAAATCATAGATCTGTGTGAGGTTAATTTCGAATTTGGCCGGGAACAAAACCGCAATTTACAGATCGCCGGGACCAGCAAAAAAGAAGATAAGGAAAAGCTCGTCAGCTTATGTTATGAAAAATTACCCGCCAGATATCCTGAAAAGAGTGAAAAGGTTTTAAAAAGAGTGAAAAAGGAGCTGGATACGATCATTAATCTGGGTTTTGTCTCTTATTTTCTCATTAACCTTGATATCGTAAATTATGCACGCTCCAGGAATTACCCGTTCATAGGTCGGGGCAGCGGCGCGAATTCGATCGTTGCCTATATTCTTGGTATTACCAATGTAGATCCTATTGAGCTGGACCTTTATTTTGAACGTTTTATAAATCCTAATCGTAGCTCTCCTCCCGACTTTGATATCGACTTTTCCTGGAAAGACCGGAATGATGTGACCGATTATATTTTCAGAACCTATGAGCATACGGCTCTTATGGGTACTTATGTAACTTTTAAACGCCGGGCAGTGGTAAGGGAACTTGGGAAAGTATTTGGCCTGCCCAAAGAGAATATCGACAAACTCTCTGCAGGCTTTTACAATATTGGAGAACTGGATCATCTGGAAAAACTCGTGCTAAGATACAGCAGACTCATTGACGGTTTTCCGAACTACCTGAGCGTACATTCCGGCGGAATCCTGATCCTGAACGATTCCGTTCATAATTATGCCGGCACCTTTTTGCCCCCAAAGGGTTTCAGGACTATACAGATAGACATGAATATTGCCGAAGATGTGGGAATTCATAAATTTGATATCCTGGCCCAGCGCGGACTCTCGAAGATCACCGATGCGCTGGAGATCATCAAGCGAAACCAGCCCAACGCTGAGATTGAAGACATAGAAAATATCAGGCTTTTTAAAGAAGATCCTGCAATTAATGAACTTTTAAAAACGGGGGACTGCATGGGGGTGTTTTATGTAGAGTCTCCTGCTATGCGCGGACTGCTCACCAGACTGCAAACCGATAATTACATGAATCTGGTAGCTGCGAGTTCAGTAATAAGGCCCGGGGTGTCCAGCGCCGGAATGAAGGAGGAGTTTATTCGCCGGCACCGGGACCCCGAACGCAGAAAACAGGCCCATCCCGTGATGCTGAAAATCATGTG
>JAHELO010000124.1:0-4279 GCA_024644145.1 Christiangramia sp. | reverse complement strand
CATGTGGGACACATACGGGGTAATGGTATATCAGGAAGATGTGATGAAAGTAGCCTATGAATTCGCAGGACTTGATCTTGACGATGCAGATGTACTGCGCCGTGGAATGAGCGGAAAAAAAACTTCCCCAGGCACCATGGAGAAGATCGAAGAAACTTTCCGGAAAAATTGCCGGGAGCGGGGTTATAGTGCTTCATTAACTAATGAAGTGTGGGAGCAAATCTCTTCTTTTGCCGGATACGCGTTTCCAAAAGGTCACTCAGCATCTTATGCTGTAGAAAGCTATCAGAGTTTATATCTTAAAAAGTATTTTCCGTTGGAATTCATGGTAGCAGCGATCAATAATGGGGGTGGATTTTATGATCTGCAAACTTATATCCAGGAAATAAGAAGG
The DNA here is from genome assembly GCA_024644145.1 of Christiangramia sp. Classification (GTDB taxonomy): domain Bacteria; phylum Bacteroidota; class Bacteroidia; order Flavobacteriales; family Flavobacteriaceae; genus Christiangramia. The sequence continues at coordinate 3,885 of JAHELO010000124.1, read as the reverse complement.
TGCGGAGGCAGGATTCATGCCCCCTGCATTAATAAGAGTGACCATCCCAACACTATATATGGCAAGGATGTTTATCTGGGGTTTGGGTACATCAGAGAACTGGAAATTAAGACCATACAGCAGATCCTGGAAAACAGGCAGTTCTTTGGCCCCTTCACCTCGCTGGACGATTTTATAGACCGTATATATATTTCCATTGAACAACTTAGTCTCCTGCTTAAGATCAACGCTTTCAGGTTCACGGGCATTGATAAGCATGAATTACTCTGGAAGGCCTATTTTAAATTGAATAAGGCTAAATCAAAAAACAGTCAGGCACTGCTATTTAAACCTCAGCATCGCGATTTCGAACTCCCGGAATTTGAATTTTCCAAACTTGTGGAAGCTTATGACCAGATGGAATTACTTGGATTTCCTCTTTGCAGCCAGTTTGAGCTGCTGGAAGATTCAATTACTTCCAACCTAACAGCTAATGACTTAAAAGATCATATAGGGAAAGAAGTGATAATTTATGGCAATCTGGTGAATTCCAGAAAGACAGGCACCTCAAATGGCAGGTATATGTACTTTGGGACATTCTATGATATTAAAGGTGGTATTTTTGACGTGGTCATTTTTCCTCAGGCCGCAGAGAAATATCCACTCCGGAGTAGGGGAATTTATAAATGTTTTGGCAAGGTAATGTATGATCTTGGCTATGTATCGCTGGAAGTTAAATGGGTTTCCCGGCAGAGCACCAAAACTGACCCGAGACTGGTGGGGACAGATTTTAAAGTAAAACTCCCTTCTTAGTCTGATAGATTGAAATCATATATTTGTAAAAAAAAGAATGTCTTTAAAAAAGCTACTCGAAGAAAAAGGATATCACCGTATTAAGTTGAAATACACCAAAACCAATCATTTTGAATTGGTAGCGAAGATCAATGATATTGAAGGGAATTTTATACTAGACACTGGCGCCTCAAGTACCTGCGTAGGAATAGATGCCATAGAACATTTTGATTTGTTGCCTGAAGACAGTGATATTAAGGCCGCAGGGGCAGGAGCTACCAATATGCTAACCCAGATCTCTCAAAAGAACCGTATCGAAATTAAAGGCTGGAAGAAGAAAAAAACAGACCTGGTTCTATTTGACCTAAAACACGTAAATGAAGCTTTAGTCAACCACAAAGCCGAGAAAGTACACGGAATTATTGGAGCAGATATTCTAAAAAAAGGTAAAGCAGTGATAGATTATAAAAATAAAGCGCTTTACTTAAAGTAACAGAATTAATAACTGACCAATTCAGCTATTGAAATTATCATCCTATTTGCAGAAATTGAATAAAAAAGGGTCAGCTTTCGCTGACCCTTTTTACATTTATTAGGTAAAAGCCTATAATTCCAAAGCTCTTTTTACATCATTATCCATTAGTAACTCCTCAGGATTCTCCAGCGCTTCTTTTACAGCTACCAAAAATCCAACAGATTCTTTACCATCTATAATCCTGTGATCGTAAGATAAAGCCACATACATAATAGGTCTAATTTCTACATGACCATCAATAGCTACCGGTCTCTCCACGATATTATGCATTCCAAGAATTGCACTTTGTGGTGGATTGATAATTGGGGTAGAAAGCATGGAACCGAATACTCCACCATTGGTGATAGTAAAAGTACCACCGGTCATTTCGTCTACGGTAATCTTCCCGTCACGGGCTCTCAAAGCAAGACGTTTCACCTCTGCCTCTACTCCACGGAAACTTAAATTTTCAGCATTTCTTATTACCGGAACGGTAAGACCTTTAGGCCCAGAAACCGCTATACTTATATCTTTATAATCATAGCTAACCTGGTAATTACCGTCTATCATAGAATTTACAGCCGGATACTCATCTAATGCGCGAATTACGGCTAGAGTAAAGAATGACATAAAACCAAGGCTTACCCCGTGCTTCTCTTTAAATTCTTCTTTAAATTTCTTTCTTAATTCAAAGATCGGTGACATATCTACTTCGTTAAAAGTAGTTAGCATCGCAGTATCGTTCTTAGCACTCACCAAACGTTCAGCCAGTTTACGACGGAACATTGACATCTTCTTCTTCTCTTCTCCTCTGTTTCCTGTACCCGGTGACCCCATAGAAGCTTTTGCTTCTACAGCATCTTCTTTAGTTACGCGTCCATCCCGGCCGGTTCCTTTTACATCTTTAGAATCGATCCCTTTTTCATCAAGGATCTTTTTGGCAGCAGGAGACGGACTTCCGGTTGCGTAGGTATCCTGTTTTTGAGAAGGCGTACTGGATTTGGAAGGAGTTTCAGTTTTAGCAGCAGCCTTGTCACTGTCCTTTTTATCCTCTTCCTTTTCCTGACGTTCCTTTTCTTCCTCTTCAGCAGGCTTGTCGTCTTTACTCTCACCTGCACCGGGCTTTTCAGCTTCAGTGTCTATAAGACAAACCACCTCACCTACTTCAACCACGTCGCCTTCTTCAGCCTTTAGAGTGATGATACCACTAGCCTCTGCCGGAAGCTCCAGGGTAGCTTTATCACTATCCACTTCGGCAACTGCCTGATCTTTTTCGACGTAATCCCCGTCTTCTACCAGCCACTGGGCTATTTCAACTTCAGTGATGGATTCCCCGGGTGAAGGAACTTTCATTTCTAAGGCCATGATTATTATCTATTTAGTCTCCTGAAATACAGGATTTGATTCTTAATTATTTTCTTCTTCTTTTAAATTCTTATCAAAAACACTGTTAATCACACGTTCATGTCGCTTTTTGAATCTCACGGCACTTCCGGCCGCAGGTGAACCGTAGAACTTACGGCTACACACCCTGAATTTACGGGATTCTTCGAAATGAAGTAATAAGTGCGCATAGGCTCCCATATTTCGGGGTTCTTCCTGTGCCCAAACTATATCATCAGCATTCTTATATTTATCCATTATCTCCCGCATTTCTGAAGTAGGCAATGGGAATAATTGCTCTATCCTAACAAGAGCTATATCGTCTCTATTATTATCTTCTCTATGCTTCAATAGATCATAATAGAATTTACCCGTACAGAATACAAGGGTTTTAACCTTATCTATACTGGCCGCCTCATCATCTAAAACAGGCTGAAAACTTCCATTGGCAAATTCCTCTTTTGTAGATATTACCTTAGGGTGACGTAAAAGACTTTTAGGTGTGAATATAATCAGCGGTTTTCTGAATTCAGCCTTCATTTGTCTTCTAAGAATATGGAACATATTGGCCGGTGTAGAAACGTCTGCCACATACATATTATCCTTCGCACATAGTTGAAGAAAACGTTCCATTCTCCCGGAGGAATGCTCTGCTCCCTGGCCTTCGTAACCATGTGGTAATAACATTACCAGACCGTTCTGAAGTTTCCATTTATCTTCTGCCGCAGAGATGTACTGATCTATCATGATCTGTGCTCCGTTAACAAAATCTCCAAACTGAGCTTCCCAGATCGCAAGTGTGGTAGGACTAGCCATGGCATAACCATAATCAAATCCTACAACACCATATTCAGATAAAAGGGAATTATATATAAAGAAATCTCCTTCTCTGCCTTCTATATTATTATGAAGAATGATCTCTTCTTCACTATCTTCTACTTTTACTACGGCATGACGATGTGAAAAAGTTCCCCGTTCAACATCCTGGCCGCTTATTCTCACATTATATCCTTCAGCCATTAAAGATCCATAAGCCAGATGTTCGGCCATAGACCAGTCTAACTTATTATCCTCAAAATACATTTTCTTTCTACCGTCAATGATCTTCTGGATCTTCCGCATGAACTTTTTGTCCTCGGGTAACTTAGAGATAGCCTCTGCTACCTTATCAAGCTTTTCTAGATCGAATGTAGTATCTACATTCTTCATCATCTCAT
>JAHELO010000123.1 GCA_024644145.1 Christiangramia sp. | reverse complement strand
ACAGTCCGTGGAACTTATATGAATACCTGAAATTATTCCTGGACCATAATGAATTTCCTAAGGGTCCTATTCTGCTCAGGGATTTCGTGACACCGTTTGACCGGAGCCTCAAACCGGAAAAGCCTCATAAACAAAAGGAAATTACTAACATTCTTAAAACCTATCCCGATATGAAATTCATTCTTATTGGTGATAGTGGAGAACACGATGCAAGTATTTATACAGAGATCGCGGCCCAGTATTCAGACAGGATCCTGGCGATTTATTTGAGAAGTGTAAAACATAAAAGGCAAATGGCAAGGGTAAGGAGTTTGGTAGATAATTTTGATACCGTACCTGTGCTGCTGGCAGAAAATTCTAACGAAGCAGAAAAGCATGCCCGCGAGAACGGGTTTATACAGTGATATATAAAAAAAAGATCCCGGAATGTCGGGATCTTTTTTTATATAAAGTATTTTTCTACGCTAGCTGGGGTCTATACTGGTACCCACTGCAGCACGCTCGCTTGCAGGTGCCTTTCTTGGCATGGTCCTGAAGATGTGATCCCAAAGAGGAGAAGACACCCCAAAGGCCCTGTCTGGTTCTCTGTAATGATGAATACTATGATGATGCCAAAGTATCTTCAAAAAGTTATCTGGAACCTTGAATGCATGTACAGAATAATGAACAGCAAGGTAGGCTGCATATCCTATTAGAAATCCGGCTAGAAAGCCAAATACGTAATCTCCCAATACCGCCCGGTAAATAATAAATAATATCGTTGCGATCACCAGACTTAATACCGGAGGCATGGCGAGCCTCGATTTATCCTTTGGATAATCGTGGTGTACTCCATGCATGGTATATGATAATTTCTGTTTTCTTGGTGTGGTAGCAGGAATATGATATAAATACCTGTGCATCACATATTCAATTAAAGTAAAGAAGAAAAGGCCTGCAAGAAATAATCCTACCATGGCCGGTGCTTCAAATCCTTTTTCAATAACTCCATAATAGATCAAGGCCACAGATATAAGACCAAAAATGATCAAGGGTAATGATATATGGGTATGTGTTAATTTTTCAAGGATCGGGTTGTCAAATAATTTTGGAGAACCCTTGTGTTTTGGTCTTTTTAATTTTGTCGATTCCATAGTTCCATTCATTTAAAAAAGTCCGTGTAATTCACCGTCGATCCTGCTAATTATTCCACCAAGATCCTCGGGATTCTCTACAAAGTTAATATTATCTACATCAATAATTAAAAGGTTGCCCTTATCATAGTTATGTACCCAGGCCTCATATCTTTCATTCAGCCTGCTCAAATAATCTATTGAGATCGTATTTTCATAATCTCTCCCCCGGCTGTGTATTTGCGCAACCAGGTTTGGAATACTGCTTCTTAAATAAATAAGAAGATCCGGGCCCTGTACCACGCTTTCCATAAGATCAAAAAGTGACTTGTAGTTTTCAAAATCACGATTTGTCATTAGCCCCATCGCATGAAGGTTAGGTGCGAAAATATATGCATCCTCATAGATCGTCCTGTCCTGGATGATCTTTTTACCACTTTCTCGAATTTGCAAAATTTGTCTGAACCTGCTATTTAAAAAATAGATCTGCAGGTTAAACGACCATCGTTCCATTTTGTTGTAAAAATCTTCCAGATATGGGTTTTCCAGAACGTCTTCAAACTGTGGTTCCCAATTGTAATGTTTAGCGAGTAATCTGGTTAGAGTGGTCTTTCCTGCACCAATGTTTCCGGCGATGGCTACATGCATAATTTAATTTCTTAGGCTGAATTAAGGTCTGTAAAGATAAAATAATTGATTTAAAATTGAAGGTATACTTGAGGGAGTGAAGAGAAAATTCGTAGAAAAAAATGTAATAGTGTTATGAGTTTTTTAATTGATTGATTTTAAATGATTTGCGTATTGATGATAATTAGTAGAGGGGTAACTTGTTGTTCAATGCATTACATTTCGTTCAGGCCTAAAAAATATCCTCAAGACAGGTTGCACATTTGGCATATGTCCATATACAATCAATAAAATCTGTTAGCATATGAAAGAACAAGCCGATGAAAATTAATCGTATTACGCGATTTTTTACGAAGACCATTCCAAGTACATAAAAGGTAATGGCGATCTCTGAATGTAGAGGGTGAAATCCAATACTGCATCGGTCTGGATCAAACATGGGAACAGCCACCAGATGATCTAAATCTACCAACATGGTAGCCGCCAGGATGGCCCAGTATTTTAGCCAGTTCTTCTTATCGTATAAATACGCTATCAGGGCAATTGCCAGAAAGTGAAGGGAGTAATGAATAATTTCTTGCAAGGCCTCTTTTAATTTGTGTCTTTACCAATCCTCTTATTTTCCACTTCCACTTCGTCATCTGGTTGTAGGAGCCTGTTCAGTTTTCTTTCCAGGGCAATATATCTGGAAAATCCTACGATTATGAATAACACACAAATAAACAGCGACAAATATCCAACCCACATAAGGCTTATTCCCTGGTATTCCTTGATTTGCAGCAGGGCCAGCCCGCTGATTAGAAGATAAATTGAAGCCCTGATATAAGAAAGCAGTGTACGTTCATTCGCAAGTTTTGTCCTCTCCAGTGCGAGATGTTCCCGCACCAGCTTTTCGTCAATTATTCTTGTTTTGAATGGATTGTGTAATTTGACTCTTCTCATATTTAAAACGGAAAAAATATTGGGATTATAAATGAAGCTGCTACCCAGATTATAAAGTTAAGAGGTGTTCCGAACTTTAGAAAATCTCTGAACCTATAATTTCCGGGAGCATACACCATTGTATTCACGGGGTAGCTTACCGGTGTCATGAATGTTAGGGAACAGGCGAACATTACTCCAATCAAAAATGGCTTATCACTCACCTGCATGGCGGCAGCCAGACTAATTACAATAGGCGTCATCAGCGCTGCTGCGGCTTTACTGGAGAGCACATTCGTAGATAAAAATGTGAACAGAAAAATTAAACTCAGGGTCCATCGTGGATCTATGCCCCCCAGGGATTCATAGATGTACTGAGAAATGATCTCTGAGCCTCCTGTCTTTTCCAAAGCCTTACCCATAGAAAGTACCCCGGCGATCATAAAGATCACCTTCCATTCTATAGCTTCATATGCTTCCTGTGGTTTGAGAATGGTTAAGGTTACCAGTAAAAGGCTGCCCACCATTGCACTTATTAAAATGGATGTGATATTAAAAGCCGCTGCACTCACTACCCCAATAACAATTAGCAAGGCCGGTATCGCTTTCTTGTAATTAACTCTTCTTCCCTGGTATTCTGAAAGTGTTACAATTAGTTTTTCTTTAGTAAGTAAAGAGATCGCTTTTTCTGAAGCGAAAAGCAGCATCATATCACCTTCCCTTAAAACCACCTGTGAGACGTCTTCTGTAATTGTCTCCTTCCGGTGCCTAATGGCCAATACGGAAGCATAATAGGTTCTTCTAAAATTAAGTTGCTTTATAGATTTGCCTGCCAGTTCAGATCCATAGGGGATCATCACTTCAAAGATCTTTTTTTCCTCTGTGGGCGGGCTGGTTTTAGGTACGGGCTGGTCCTCTTCTACATAATCACCAACATATTCCTTGTCACCCCGAACAGAAAGTCCTTTCTGTATCTTTAATTTGGCCAGGTTTACGGGATCAACCAGAATCCTGATAAGGTCATTCTCCCTTAGTACGGTCTCTCCGTTTATCTCATAGACCCGGTAATGTTGTCTTTTAATTCGTAAGATCTGGACTTTATAATCGTTAGCGAGTTTAGATTCAGCAATAGTTCGGTCTACATCATCACTCGCCGGAAGCAATTCTATTTCTGCCATATATTTCTCAGCTTCCTGTTTAAGACCTGCGTCTTCTGGGAGGCTTCTTTTTGGAAGCATAATGGGGCCTGCAATAAATATATAAGCCATTCCAATAGCCAGCAGGCACAGTGCCGCAAGAGAAAATTCGAACATCCCGAATGCCTCAGACCCTAGCTTCTCTGCATAACTACTTACAAGGATGTTTGTAGACGTACCTATGAGGGTACAGGTGCCCCCAAATAAGGCCGAAAAAGAAATTGGTATTAATAACCTGGCGGGGCTAATTCCAGATTCGCGACATACCAGTAACGCAACTGGAATAAGTATCGCCACCACGGCAGAATCATTAATAAAGGCTGAAAGTACCGCTGAGGTGATACACAGCGAGACTAGCGCAAAGAAATAATTGATCTTGGCAATTTGAATGAGTTTGGCACTAAGCCCGTCTATAAGTCCAGATTTAAATACCGCGGCACTCACCACGAACATACATCCCAGGGTGATCGTGGCGGGATGGTTGAAACCGGAGAAACCCTCTTCAGGACTTAATACTCCGGAAACTATGAATAACGCCATGATGATAATAGAAGTGGTATCTATAGAAAAATAGTCGCGCACGAACAGGATGATACCTATTAAAATTATCGCGACTGTTAGATACAATTCCATATCTCAGGGTATTAATACATATTATGAAAGCTAGTTCCCGGTACTATGACAAACACAATTTGGCCTTGAAAAACTCTGGGTGCTCTCGTGCCACTGGAATGCCGAATTATATTTATTGTTTTCCCAGTAAAAGTTAGTTCTTTCTTTTGGATCATTCCCAATCTGGTTCATGGTTTTGGCATCAAACAACCTCCCGTTCACCATCGTATAGATCACAGTTTCTGAATTTCTAATATCTTCAAGTGGATTCTTCTCCAATACGATGAGGTCTGCAAGCTTCCCCTTTTCAAGAGAACCAATTTCCTTCTCCATACCGATATATTCTGCACCATTAATGGTCGCGGTCTTTAAAGCTTCCAGATTTGTCATGCCTCCCATTTGCAAAAGCCATAATTCCCAGTGTGCTCCAAGTCCCTGAAGCTGACCGTGGGCACCCATATTCACTTTCACACCAAGATCAGACAGAGTCTTCGCTGTTTTTGAAACCAGGATGGGACCATTTTCATATTCCTCTTCCGGCAGTTTGGTTCTGTGTCTTGACCTTGAATCTACCAGTTCTCGCGGAGTAAAGGTTAAAAGTCTTTCATTTTCCCATACATTGTATTTGTCATAAAATAGATATTCCCCGTTGATTCCTCCATAGTTAACGATCAGGGTAGGGGTGTAACCGGTTTTTGAACTGCTCCATAGGATTTTTACATCTTTATATACAGGAGCTACCGGTATGTTATGCTCAATTCCGGTATGTCCATCTACGATCATATTCATATTGTGAAAGAAAGTAGAACCACCTTCTGGTACCACATTCATATTAAGTTCCTTTGCTGCCAGCAATACCTGCTGCCTTTGTTCCCGCCTTGGCTGGTTGTAGCTCTTAACTGAGGTGGCTCCAAAAGCTTTGGTTCGGCGAATGGCAGAACGCGCATCTTCAATACTATTGATCTCGGCTTTAAAATCACCATCTGCACCATATAGAATGATCCCGGTAGAGTATAATCTCGGACCAACCATTTCCCCGCTTTTAATAAGTTCGGCAATTCCAAAAACGGTCTCACTTAAAGCCGAAGGATCATGGGCTGTAGTTACTCCAAACGCGAGATTGGCGTAAGATGGCCAGTGTTTTTTAGGTGTCAGCCCATATCTAAAGGCTCCCATATGCGCGTGAGAATCAATCATCCCGGGCATGATTGTTTTCCCATCGACATTATACACCATCGCAGATGCCGGTATTTTTATACTCTCAGTACTTCCAACCGCT